>DATGVD010000626.1:0-13017 GCA_035300785.1 Pyrinomonadaceae bacterium
GCAAGTCAACGGTGCAGCAGCGCTTACACATAAGCTGGCGCACGCCGAAGTGCTGGTGCCGGTCAAGTGTAATCAGCATCCGTGGATGAAATCGTACGTTGGCGTGTTGAAGCACCCATTCTTCGCGGTCAGCGGAGAGGACGGCAGCTTTACCATCAAGGGTGTACCGCCGGGCAAATACACCGTCGTCGCCTGGCATGAAGGCGGAGCCAAGGGCACAGAGAAGACGATCGAGGTTACCGTTCCGGCGAAGGGCGCAGCCGCCGCTGACTTCTCGTTCGGTGCGACTGCGGCGTTGCGGGGACAGCCGAGCTCGCTTGAGATGATGCCGGCGCTCGAAGTGCCGATGGGTATGAAGCACTAAGAATTGCGGATTTCGGATTGCGAATTGCGGCTTGGAAAGCACGGCGCTTTTCAAATTCGCAGTTCGCAATTCGAGATTCGAAATCTTTATGTCCAAGGGTGTTCATCGCTTTGCGCTGCTGGTGGCGGGCGCAACGTTCTTTCTCATCATCGCGGGCGCTAACGTCACCAGCCACGACGCGGGCCTGGCCGTCCCGGATTGGCCGCTGGCTTTCGGAAAGTTCTTTCCAAAAATGGTCGGCAATGTCTTCTGGGAACACGGCCATCGTTTGGTAGCGGGCGTCGTTCTGGTTCTGACGGTCGTCCTGGCGATTTATTTGCAGGTTTGTGAAAGCCGCGCCTGGGTAAAGCGTCTTGGTTGGGTTGGTCTCGGCGGTGTGTTCGCACAAGCATTGCTCGGCGGCTTGACGGTGAAGTTGAATCTGCCGCTGGCGGTTTCCGCAGCCCACGCGACGTTGGCGCAGTTGTTCTTTCTAACGACCGTGAGCCTGGCGGTGTTTACTTCGCGTGTTTGGATTGAACCTCCGATTGAGGTCCGCGAAGAGGGAACGGGTGTTTCGTTAAGGACGCTGTGCGTCGTAGCTCTGGTGGCGATTCTGGTTCAGCTTGTTTTAGGCGCGACGTTGCGGCATTCGGCCACCTGGGACCAGCCTTTGCCGGTGGCTTTGCTGCTCAGTCATGTAGCCGGCGCGATCATCGTCACACTCGTGCTGGGCGCTACCGTCGTGACCGTGCTGAACCGTTTTCGCGCGGAGAATTATCTTAAGCGCCCGGCGCTCGCCGCCGCCGGTTTGTTATTCGTGCAGCTGATTCTGGGAGTCACGGCGTACATTGTGCGGGCGGCATCGCCTAACGATCCGCAGCCCTTGAATCCGATGATTTCGGTCACGGTAGCGCACGTTGCCTGTGGCGCGCTGGTTTTTGCGGCGACGATCGTTTTGACGTTGAGAGTATTTCGAATTTTGCGAGTTGAGCGGCAGGCATACGCACTGGCTACGGCGTAGACTCCCTCTCCCCATGGGAGAGGGCTGGGGTGAGGGGCGAAGCTACAAGCGGGGAAGAGGAAGACTCATCTCATTTTTCATCTTCGCTGGTGATTAACAAGAAAAATAAAAAGGGGGACGTGGGCCGCCACTTTAGGCCCTCACCCCGACCTCTCCCAAAGGGAGAGGGAGGCTCTGCGACGATTTAACCTTTCAATGAAGACCGACACCATAGAACTGCACGCGACGCTCGCCTCTCAAGTAGTGGTACCAGCCTTCAGTCTGCGAGAAAAAGTGTCGGCATACGTTGAACTCACCAAACCCCGCATCACTTCGCTGATTGTGCTGACCTCGGCGGCAGGCTTCTGTCTCGGCTCGCGGGGTGCAGTTGATTACTTGCTCTTGACACATGCAATGATCGGGATTGCCCTGCTTTCGTCAGGGATCGCAACGATCAACCAATTCATGGAACGCGACCTCGACGCGTTGATGCGCCGGACCGAAAAGCGCCCGCTGCCCACCGGAAGATTGCAGCCGCTCGAAGCGCTTTGGTTTGGGCTGACCCTGACGCTCACCGCCGAAGTTTATCTCGCTTCGTTTGTAAATCTACTGACGGCGGCGCTCGGACTGACGATCATCGCCGGTTATCTATTGCTCTACACGCCTTTGAAAACGCGCACGACCCTCTCAACCGTGGTCGGTGCTTTCCCGGGCGCGATGCCGCCGCTGATTGGCTGGGCCGCGGCGCGCGGCCAGGTCGGCATCGCCGCCTGGGTGCTGTTTGCGATTTTGTTTCTGTGGCAGTTTCCGCATTTTCTGGCGATCGCCTGGATGTATCGCGAAGATTACGGCCGCGCCGGCATTCGCATGCTTCCGGTCGTCGAGCCTGAAGGTCGCGTGACCGGACAGCAAATTGTGGCCTTCACGATCATGCTGATACCGGTGAGCCTGCTCCCCGCTTTGATGGGACTCTCGGGAAGGGTCTACCTGGTTGCGGCGATCGCGTTGGGTTTGCTGTTTCTCGCGAGTAGCGTGCGCGCGGCCCTTTCGAAATCGAATCAGCACGCGCGCCAGCTCCTGCTGGCTTCCGTGCTCTACTTGCCGTTGTTGTTCGGAGTGATGGTCTTGAATAGGTAGGGGCAAAGGGCAAAGAGCAAAGGGCAAAGAGCGAAGGGTCGGCCTTGCTCTTAGCACTTCGCTCTTAGCATCGTAATAAGGAGATAATCGATGGGACGCGCTCTCGGAATAGCCATCTGGATCATAACGCTGGGCTCGGTTGGTTTGTTCGTCAGCAAACACTGGTGGTTCCCGGAAGCGATCTCGCAGCACGGACCAGCCGTTGACCGCCAGTTCACGATCACGATTATTGTCTGCGGGATCGCTTTCGCGGCGGCGCAGATTGGCCTCGGCTGGGTCGTCTGGAAATATCGCGCTACGGCGGACAAGCAGCGCGCGACTTACTCGCACGGCAATAACCGGCTCGAAGTTGTGTGGACGCTCGTCACTGCCGTGATTTTTATCAGCCTCGCCGTGATGGGCCAGAGCGTTTGGGCGTCTTTGCACCTGCACTCCGCTCCTCCGGGGTCTTATCAGGTCCGGGTGATCGCGCAGCAGTTCAGTTGGAACTTCCATTACCCGGGGAAAGACAACCTCTTCGGCCGCACCGACCCGAAGCTGATTGACGACTCTTCGCTGAATTACGTCGGCCTCGATGATACTGACCCGAGCGCCAAAGACGACTCGGTCGTGCCTACGCTGGCGATTCCGGTCAATCGTCCCGTCGAACTAACGCTCATGTCGAAGGACGTGACGCACAGCTTCTGGGTGCCGCAGCTGCGATTCAAGCAGGACCTGGTGCCGGGGATGGCGATTCACGTTCACTTTACCGCGACGAAAACCGGAAAGTACGAACTGGCCTGCGCCGAGCTTTGCGGGATGAATCACTACAAGATGAAATCCTACATGCTGGTTTTGCCTGAGAATGAATTCAACGAGCTCGTGGCCTTGCCGCAGTCGAAGTTCCAGGCGCGCAAGGACGAGCTGCTGAACAAGTATCAGCTTCCGCAATACTAAGTTCCGGGAATTTGCTCCGAACCCTTTAGGAGAGACGCGATGGCAGAAGCAACGCATGATGCAGTGCACCAGCACGAGCCGCCGAAGAGTTTCATACGCAAATACATCTTCAGCCTCGATCACAAGGTGATCGGCATCCAGTACATTCTTTTGGCGCTGTGCGCGGTCGTGGTCGGGATGTTGATGTCGGTTCTGATGCGCGTGAATCTTAGCTGGCCGGGAACGCACATCAAGATCATGGAGACCTTGTTTCCGACGGGCGCGCCGGGCGGCGTAATGTCGCCAGAGTTTTATCTGAGCCTGGTGACGATGCACGGAACCCTCATGGTCTTCTTCGTACTGACGACCGCGCCGCAAGGCGGCTTCGGCAACTACTTCCTGCCGATTCAAATCGGCGCGGAAGACATGGCTTTTCCGTTTCTGAACATGATGTCGTTCTGGGTTACGTTTGTGGGGTTCCTGGTGTTGCTGCTCGCGATTTTCGCCGAAGGTAACGCAACGGTGGGCGCGTGGTTCACAAAGCTGGGAGAGGCCTTGGGATCGCCGGGTGCTTGGGCAGGCGGCAGCGGCACGGTCGGACCGATTGGCGGGTGGACCGGGTACGCGCCCTTGAGCGCGTTGGGAAAGGTGGCGGGACCAGGCCAGGGCGCGGGGGTGAACCTCTGGATTATCAGCATCGCGATCTTTTGCGTGGGCTCGCTTTTGGGCGCTCTGAATTTCATCACGACGCTATTGAATATGCGCACGCGCGGAATGACTCTGATGCGCATGCCGCTGACCTGCTGGGCGTGGTTTACGACCGCCGTCCTAGCGCTGCTTTCGTTTCCGGTCCTGCTGGGCGGCGGGATTCTGCTGTTGCTTGATCGAATCGCCGGGACCAGCTTCTTCATCCCGGGAAACCTGTATGTAAGCGGTGCGCTTCAGCCATTGCACACTGGCGGCTCGCCGCTTTTGTGGCAGCATCTGTTCTGGTTCTTTGGCCACCCGGAGGTCTACATCGCGATTTTGCCGGGCATGGGCGCGACTTCGCACATTCTTTCGACCTTTGCCCGCAAGCCGATCTTCGGTTATCGCGCGATGGTGTTCGCGATTTTCGCGATCGGCATGCTGGGCTTCTTCGTCTGGGGCCATCACATGTTCATTAGCGGCATGAGCCCCTACTCAGCGATTGCGTTTTCTGTTTTGACGCTCTCGATTGGCGTGCCATCCGCAATCAAGACCTTCAACTGGATCGGCACGCTCTGGGGCGCCAGGATTCGCTTCACGACGCCGATGCTCTTTGCGATCGGGTTCGTTTCGCTGTTCGTCGCGGGCGGAATTACCGGGCTGGTGCTGGGACAAACGTCGCTCGACTTTTTCTTTCACGATACTTATTTCGTCACGGCGCACTTCCATCTGGTCATGGGGGTCGCGTCGATCTTCGGAATGTTTGCGGCGACGTACTTCTGGTTTCCGAAAATGTTTGGCCGCATGATGAACGAATCCTTAGGCAAGTTTCATTTCTGGATTACCTTCATCGGCGTTTATGCGATCTTCGTTCCGTTCCACGCGATGGGCATGCTGGGAATGCCGCGACGTTATGCGAACTTTGGCGAGTACGAGTTTCTAAAGAATTCTCATTCGTTGGTGCTCTTCGTGACGATCGCGGCAATCATTACCGTGGCCGTGCAGATCGTTTTCTATTTCAACTTTTTCTGGAGCATGTTCAAGGGCAAGAGGGCCACGGACAATCCGTGGGAAGCGACGACGCTGGAATGGACGACGGCGACGCCGCCGCCGCACGACAATTTCGCGGGGCACATCCCGGCCGTCTATCGCGGGCCCTATGAATTCTCAGTCCCGGGAGCGCCGAAGGATTTCATTATGCAGAATGAGCCGGAGGCCGCCGAGGTCGCGGCCACTTTAGGAGACACAAGCGGAAATGGCGGCAACGGTCAGCACTGAACGCGTAATCGACGCCCCGGTTGGCACAGGGCCGCGTTCGGGCAACGGCTTTCCCAAAAACGGCGGCGGCCGCTTTGGGAAAGACGGTGAGCCGCTACAGTTCTCGCCGTCGCGCTATCGCATTGCCGCCTGGGTGGTAATTGCCGGCATCGTGATGCTGTTCACGGCTTTGATCAGTTCGTACATTGTGCGCTCGGCTTCCGGCAATGACTGGGTGCCGATCGCGATGCCGAAGGTGCTCTGGCTGAGCACTTCGCTAATTCTGCTCAGCAGCGTGACTATGGAAATCTCGCGCCGCTCGTTGAAGGCGTTGAATGACGCAGGCTACGGCCGCTGGCTGATCGTCACCGTCGTGCTGGGTCTTGGCTTTCTGGGTTCGCAGTTAATGGCCTGGCGGCAACTTGTGCGGCAGGGCGTTTACATAGCCAGCAACCCGCACAGTTCTTTCTTTTATTTGTTCACCGCAGCGCACGGCGTGCATTTGCTCGGCGGTCTGGTGGCGCTGAGTTTTCTCTTGCTGCGCACGACCAGGAAGCGCGACACGGCTGAGGGAGAACTTAGACGCGTGGGTGCGGCGGACGCAGGGACGATCTACTGGCACTTCATGGATGGACTCTGGATCGGTTTGTTCTTACTCCTATTCTTCTGGAGGTGAGTGGTGGCAACTGAAGCACAGGCTATCGGAGGTGATTGGGGCGGCGGCGTCCACCCCTATCGCGTGGGTCACAGAAAGCTGGGCATGTGGCTCTTCATCATGTCCGACTCGCTGACGTTTTCGGCGCTGTTAATTACCTACGCCTATGTGCGTGCGTCAAACGTCTGGCCGACGCCGTTTCGGTTTTATCCGAGCATCGTCTTTTCTTCGGTGATGACGCTGGTGCTTCTGTCATCCAGTCTGACGATGGTCATGGCAGTGTCTGCGTCCGCGCGCAAAAACAAATCAACTGCGCGCAAGTGGATCCTGGCCACCGCCGTGTTGGGCGCGACATTTATTGTGCTGCACCTGATCGAGTGGCGGCACTTGATAGGCGAAGGCTTGCGGCCGTTTCAGTTGCCGGCGGAGTGGGTTGAAAAATGGCCGGGGGCGACGCCGCTGTTCGGCGCGACGTTCTTTGGCATCACGGGAATGCACATGTTCCACGTCGCCACGGGCTGCATTTATCTCCTGGTGGTCGCCGGACGCGTCAACAAGCTAAAGCACGAGGACGTTGAGATCAGCGGCCTCTATTGGCACTTTGTCGATCTGGTCTGGATGTTCGTATTCCCGATGATCTATCTGCTGTCGATCTATCCGAAGTAGTAAGCGAACCAGTTGGAGGATGCGAGAATGACTACACACGCGCTGGGCGACGAAGAGCACTTTGCCGGAAGCTACAAGCTGTTCATTTCAATCTGGGTTTGGTTGCTGTTGCTGACAGGCTTTGAGGTTTTCCTGGGCTACATTCAACTGCCGGTCATCTACATGCTCGTGATTCTGATGGGCGCGTCGATTATCAAGGCAGCGTTAATCGTGGCCTACTTCATGCACCTGCGGTTCGAGCGGTTGAATCTGGTGCTGACGATTGTGCCGGCGCTGGTCATCTGCATCTGCCTTATGCTGCTGGTGTTTTTCCCGGACAGTTTTCGGGCGAAGGAATTGCGCTCGGGAGGGCCTTCGACGCCGGCGGAGAGCCGCTGAGGAACGCGATATGCGAAACAACACCAGACAGGTAATGCGTTACGTCGTAATGGCGTTGGTCATCGCGCTGGCTTTCACTCTGTTGGCGGAGTCAACGATGGCCCAATGCGTGATGTGCCGGGCGTCGCTGGGAAATAATTCAGTGTTTATGAGAAATCTGAATATTGGCGTGCTCGTGCTTCTGGTGCCGCCGGTCTCAATCTTTTGCACGATTTTTATACTGGCTATTCGTCACCGCCGGGCCGGCTAGGTCCGAAACCGCCTTCGTTAGGGCGAGAAACTTAAGGATCTGAGGTATCTTGGCAGATCAAGCTCAACTACTAAACATCGACGTCGAGCGGCGCACGACCCGTGGCCGATCGTGCCCTCGATGCGGCGGGAAAATTATCCCGTCAGAGCGCGCCGTATATCAGAACGCCGCGGATCCGACGGCAGTGTATCCGCTCTGGCAATGCGAGCGCTGCGGATATGAAGAGCTTTCCGAGCGCGCGCAGAAAGCGCCGGCAAAGAAACACTGAGGATTGGACTCCCTCTCCCTTTGGGAGGGGGTTCGGGTGAGGGGCGAAGTTACTGACGACAAGCCCTCACCTAACCTCTCCCAAAGGGAGAGGCACTTGATGGCCTGCGTTGCTTGATAGTCGCAAAGAGGTTGACCTGTAACTGGCATGACTACTACGATCGACTCACCAATGAAGCGCGAAGAAACTCTTTTGAATCTGCTTTGCCTGGTTACAGCCGGCGGATTTCTGGCGCTTGTCCTGTACAACCTATTTGCCGCCGGAAGCATTATCACGACCGACGGGCTGTTCATGATCGTGGTGCCTTTGGTTCTGGCGCTGCCGTTTCTACTTGTCCCGGCTGGCAAGGTCGTGGCCGGACGGCTCGAGAAGCGCGCACTCAAGAGTGGTAAGACACCGCCACAAGTCGGAGCCGGCGGCTCATCCACGCCCACCGGCGCGCCCGCGTTGAAGAGCGCGCCCGCCTTGACGGACGCGAGAGGCCGGGCGATGCCTCCTGATGTCAATCGCCTGATGGCCGAGATGAAGGCGCCGCGCACCACAGATAAGTAGCAGGAAATGACGGATTACTTTTCGATCCTACCCCATCTGAACGCGACCCTTAACGCCTCGAGTTTTGTGCTCCTTTCCAGTGGTTACTATTTCATTCGGCGAAAGAATGTCCCGGCGCACCGCAACTGCCAGCTCGCAGCGCTCACCGCCTCAGTTTTATTTCTGATTTCATACATCGTCTATCATGCTCATCACGGGGTCACGAAATTTGCGGGGCAGGGAATTGTGCGCCCCGTCTATTTCACGATCCTTTTCACGCACACGTTCCTGGCGGTGGTGATCGTTCCTTTTGTGATCGTAACTGTCCGGCGGGCGAAGCGAAAAGACTTTCAGCGTCACAAGGCAATCGCGCGCTGGACGCTGCCCTTGTGGCTATACGTTTCCCTCACGGGCGTGATTGTGTATCTGATGCTGTATCACCTTTATCCTTCGACCTAGCAATGTAGAGCCACAGAGGCACGGAGTCACAGAGAAAAGCAACATTGATTGCCAGATGAAGACTAAGATCGCCATCTCTTGCCCTCCTCTACTCCGTGTCTCTGAGCCTCTGTGGCTAACTCTTCATGATCGTAAATGGTAAGAGTCCGGACGCGGCTTCAAGTCTTCCGCCTTCCCGCCAGCGCTCAACCTGGCCGCTGATCGTGGTGGCGGCGCTGTTCATCATTGTTCCATTTCTGACGTGGTACACAACCTGGTTTGGCCGCGATCTGTCGGACGAAGAAATCGCGAAGTACCTCGCTGACGAAAAGAGCCCACGGCACATTCAGCACGCGTTGTCGCAGATCGAAGCGAGAATTGAGAAGGGCGATGCAAGCGTGAAGAAGTTTTATCCACAGGTCGTCAGTGTCTCGAAGAGCCCGACCGGCGAGATTCGAAAGACCGCCGCCTGGGTGATGGGCCAGGACAACAGTTCGCCGGAGTTTCACCAGGCGCTCGTCGGTTTACTAGACGACGCCGAATCACTGGTGCGCCGGAACGCGGCCGTGCAACTGGTTCGGTTTGGCGACGCGGCCGGCCGGCCGGAGTTGCGCGCCATGCTACAGCCCTACGATGTGCATTCGCCAATGGTCGGCACGATTGTTAGTTTGTTGGCCGAAGGGTCGCAGGTGAAAGCGGGCGGGCTGCTCGCGCGAATCCGGGACCTCTCAAGCACGGTTCAGGAATTTCGCTCGCCCCTGGACGGCACGATCGACCGTGTAGTCGTAAGAGAAGGAGAACAGATTGCGGCCGGGCGAACGGTCTTGTGGCTGACGCCCGATCGCGCCACCATCAACGATGCCTTGCGCGCTCTGGCATACATTGGGACGAAGGAAGATCTTCCTTTGGTCGAGTCGTTCTCAAAGGGAACTGCCGCAAACGACGCCGAGATTAAGCAGCAAGCCGTGATAACAGCAAAGGCTATCGAGAGTCGTGCGAAGAATCAGAGCAGTCGTCAATCGCCCGATAACGCAGGCGAGTCCGCGGCGATCGCTGGTGGCGGAGGCGGAGCGTCCGGCAAAGCAATGCCGTGCATCGCTTCCCAATCATCGGTGGGGATCATTTCAATGGCATCCCATGGACAGCCATCCAGAAACGCGCCGTCCGGTCCTTTGCTGATGCATTTCTGACAGCCAATGCACAGGTAAGGATCGACTTCGATACGCCCAAACGGCGGATGATCTTCGTCGGGCACCCAGAACATGCAAGCTTCGATCGGGCAGTACTCGATGCAGGCCGGTGAGCCGGCGCAACCGGTGCAGCAGTCAGTGGTGATGGCCAGTATCCGAGGCTTCTTCTTGCGCGCAGCCTTGCCATCGCCTTCTGACATGGGCCAGTGCTTGTCTACAATATCGAACAACTTGCTGCTCCTTGAGAACCAATATCGAACACTTACTGCGTCTTTAAGGACTGCGTTTAGCGTAGCCGAACACTGATAACTTAACACAGCCCTTCGGTTTCACTCAACGATCACGGCCTGAATCGCGCAACAACTTTGCAGGTGGATTGTCTTTCCCTTACTTGACTGTTCTTTGCTGTGTCCTGGGGCTCAGGTTGCAAGAGCAGGAACATCAGATTCTGGGGGAGGTCTGTTAACATGACAACTGTTGTAGGAGTATTCAATTCCTTTACTGACGCGAAGCGAGGGGTAGCGATTCTTCGCTCGCTGGGTGTTTCGGAGAGACACATAAGTATTCTTGCGCCTGGAACTTCGGAAGCCAGGTTCGAAGCGACGCTACCGGCAATCGAAGCCGAACAGCCCGGCATGGGCCGCGCGTTGGGCGGCACTGTCGGCGGAGCAATTGGCGTTGCCGCCGGCGCGACCGTCGGAGCCGCGGCGGCGACGATTCTGGTACCCGGCGTGGGGCCGGTGCTGGCGTTTGGATTAATAGGCGCCGCGTTGTTCGGAGGCGGAGGCGCCACCGCCGGGGCGCTCGCGGGCGAGGCTTTGGAAGAAGGCATTGCCCAGGGGTTGCCGCACGACGAGTTGTACATTTATGAAGACGCCCTAAGAAGAGGGCGGACGCTCGTAATCGCTTTGGCTGATGGCGACTCGCTGGCAGAACAATGTCGCCGTGAGTTATCGCGAGCCGGAGCCGAGTCGGTTGACGCAGCCCGCGAAGCCTGGTGGATTGGTTTGCGTGACGCCGAACAGGAACACTATGCGAAGCAGGGCGGCGATTTCAAGATCGACGAAGCGGTCTACCGGTTGGGTTTCGAAGCTGCGTTGCGCCCGGCTCAGCGCAACCGTACTTACGAACAAGCAACCGCAAATGTGGAAGCCGAATACAGAAACGATTCCACGGCGGCGGCGTTCCGGCATGGCTACGAGCGCGGGTTGCGTTATAGTCGCTACTTGAAGGAAAACTAGAGGGCTTGAAAGGTACAATCCTGAACGTCATCGTCGCGGTGGCTATTCTCGCCTTAAGCTATGCGATCACGCATTTCTTCGCGCGCGCGATGTACGTGCGATGTCCCTCGTGCCATACGCTTAACGCGAGACGCCGGGCGCAGTGCCGATCGTGCTCGGCGGAACTGCGATGACTTGATCCGGACTAATGCCCGAACGCTTCAGGATGTTCGGCAAGCTCACGCACTGCCCGGCTCCGTCCCCGACGCGTCACGACCAGCACCCCGGCAAAGATAAACAGTGACGCGATGGCGGCGCGCCAACTAAGCCTCTCGCCCAGAACCAGGGGCGCCAGCACGAACGCAATCAACGGCTGCAGGTAGATGTACACCGCGACGGTGCTTGGCGAAACGCGCGCCAGGGCCCAGGCGTTGAGGTAATACGCGCCGACAGTGGGCACCAAAATAATGAAGAGAATTGTTAGCCAGACGCTGACGGTAATGCCGGCCAGGGAAACGCGCGACAAGCTATACACACCTACCGGCACCGTGGTCACAGAAGCCGCGATGAAAATCCAGGTGATGACGGTCAGCGCGCGGTAGCGCTTGACCAAATCCTTTGACACCGCGATGTAGGCGCCATAGCAGAGAGAGTTGGCTACGATTAGCAAATCACCCGCACGTGTCAGGGACGAAAACTCGCTGCGCGTTGGTCCGATCAGGTAGATGACACCGCCGGCGGCGAGCGCGATCCCGACCAGGCGCCTGAGCGTCGCGCGATCGGTGCGCAGAAGCATTCCCACCAACAGGGTGAAGACCGGAATCGCCGTGGACAACAACGTCGCGTTGATTGCGGTAGTAAGCGATAGACCCTTTACATAAAGCCACTGATTCAAAACTAACCCGAGCAAGCTCGACACGGCCAGCACGGGCCAGTCTTTTCTTTGGATTCGACCTACGCCGCCAGTCATTCTGCCGACAATGATGAATGCCAGAGAAGCGCCGGCAACGCGCAGACCAACCAGCCCGGCGCTGGGAACGGTCCGTAAAACGATCTTCCCAACGATGGGCCACGTGCCAAACATTACCTGCACGGCGATCAGGGCGAGGTGCGGCGCCGCCGTTGATCGCCTAACGCGGCTGGCGGTGGTGTATCCTGATTTGCTCACGACCGATTCCGGAATAACAGGCACAAAAAAGATCGGGCCACGTCCCGATCTCGGATTGAAGTGTTAGCGAACCAACTTGTTACTGGCTCAGAAACAAGTAAAGCGGGTTTTCCAGGATCTGCTTAAATGTCTGCAAAAACTGCGCCCCGATAGCGCCGTCAATCACACGATGATCGCAGGACATGGTGACGCGCATCGTCTGGCGAATGACGATTTGGCCGTCGTGCGCAACTGGTTTTGGCGCCATGGCGCCGACGGCCAGGATCGCGCCCTCCGGCGGATTAATCACCGCGGTGAATTCGTCAATGCCGAACATTCCGAGGTTGCTGATCGAAAAACTGGCGCCGGTATACTCTTCCGGCTTCAGCTTGCGCGCCCGCGCGCGGGTCGCTAATTCCCGAACTTCGCCGGCGATCTCAAGCAGGCTCTTCAACTCCGCCGAGCGCACCACCGGCGTGATCAATCCATTCTCGGTCGCCACGGCGATCCCAAGGTCAGCGTGCTCGTAGTATCTGACCGTCTTGTCCTGGAAGGACGCGTTGACCTTGGGGTGTTGCATCAAAGCCGCGGCCGTCATCTTGATAACGATGTCGTTGATGCTGAGTTTGACGTCGGGATACAGCTCGTTGATCGATCGCCGCATGTCTGCGGCGCGCTCCATGTCGATTTCGCTGGTGAGAAAGAAATGCGGTACGGGACCGAGCGAGGTTACCAGGCGCCGCGCAATCGTGCGCCGCATTTCGCTCAGCGGTTCATCGCGGAATGACGACGGGCCATAAACCGTTCCCGGTTTGTGCTGAGCTGCGACGATCGGCGTCAACTGTGGCGCGCCCCTGGCCGGGCCTGGTTTTGCGCCAGCCGCAGCTTCGATGTCGCGCTTGACGATGCGACCGCCAGGCCCGCTACCTTGA
>DATGVD010000627.1:0-2993 GCA_035300785.1 Pyrinomonadaceae bacterium
CCAAGGACCGAGGACCATCTTTGATTTATCATTTGACTCTTAATCTCCTCGCGACTCGCTACTTCGCATAATAGCCGCGCCGGGCGCGCACAACCAGATCGGGGCGTCCAACCAGTTGCACGGCCACCGCCCGCCAGGAACCGTCCCGTACCCGATTCGCAGGCCGATAGCCGATACTGTAAACTGTGGTCAGATCCCTTATGACTTGCGCGTAGGCGCTGTTGAGATCCTCTACCCTCCGCGCCTGATAGACCGGGTTGCCACTCTCAGAAGCCAACTCCGACAGTTGTTGCTGCGCCAGAGCATACGCGCTTACCGGCGTGCCGTTGTGTCGCCCCTCCTTCACCGTGTCCAGATAAATCGGCAGCACGACCGTGTCTGAGCGCCGCACCATGTCGATCAGCTCTGCGAAGGTCGTGACCGAGCCATCGCCAAAGACGCCGGGCAGGGCGTTGTCCACTCCGTCAGTCATCACAACGACGGCGCTGCGCCGGCCTTCGACGCGCGATTGGCTGACGATATGTTCGAGGACAAACCGGAGAGCGTCCCAAAAATTCGTGCCGCCACGCGGCTTTTCGATTTGGTCGATGCTGGTTTTCAGGGCTTCATGATCAAGCGTGAGCCGAGAAACAACCTGGATGTCCGACGTGAAAGTTAAAATCGCGATCCGGTCGCCAGGTCGCGCGGCATCGACAAATCGTTTGGACGAGGTGCGAATCAGCTTGATTTTGTCGGCGGTCGAGCCGGACAGGTCTAACAACAACACCAGATCGAAAGGGGTTTCGGCCGAAGCAAAGAACGAAATTTGCTGCGGTTCTCCATTCTCGAAAACCGCAAAATCCTTCTGCTCCAGCGCGCTCTTCGGCAGCGACGACTGACGGCTGAAAACGCTGGCGCTGACGTTCACCAGGTCGGTGTCGATGCGAATAGTATCCGTGGGTTCAGGCGTCTGAGCTGGAGCAATGAGCAGCACGCAGTGGGCAGTGAGCAGAACAACCGCGGCCCGCAGTAAGACGTCCCGAAGCCAATCTTGATGCCAACCACAAAGCATTCGGATAAGAACTCGCATCACGCTGCCAGACCGCTTCTGAAGTCTATCATCACAGCCAGGCTCTGTGCGTCGGGAAGGCGCGGAGGCGATTAGTGTGCTTTTCTGCTTACTGCCTCACTGTCCACCGCTCACCGCTCAGTGCGCACTGCTTACTTCGCATAATATCCCCGTTTCCCGCGAGCGACGGCGTTCGGCTTACTGACGTTGACGCGGATCGTGCGCCATGAGCCATCGCGAACCTTGTTTGAAGGGCGATAAGAGAGCGTGTAAAGCATGCCGAGATCCGCAACCACGCGATCATAGGCTCCGGCCAAATCCTTTAACTCTTCGCACTCATAGAACGCCCCACCCCCGACATCGGCCAGCTCTTTCATTCGATCATGCGCGAGATCGAATGTCTCTTGCTGTATATCGAGCGGACTCAGCGGCTCGTAGCTTTGCGTATCCACCCAGATCGAATACACGATCCCATCAAATTCCTTGGCGCGTCTGATCACTTCCTGATACGAAAGTTTGGAACCCTCGCCGGTGACGTTTGGCAGCACGCTGTCGAGACCGTCGCTCATCAGCACGATCGCGTTGCGGCGAGCGTCTTTCGCTTCGCGAAAGACTTCATCCATGGCAAAAGCCAGCGAGTCGTAAAGCTTTGTGCTCCCCTCCGGCCTTTCAATCGACGCGATGCGCTGGCGGAGCGCTTCGTGATCAGTGGTTAGTGGCGAGACAACCACTTGCCCGCCGGCAAAGGTTATGACTCCGATGCGATCGAACGGGCGCGCGGCTTCAACAAAGTGAAGCGCAGCTGCCTTGATCAACTCGACGACCTTCGTCGTCGAGCCGGACAGGTCGACCAGCAGGACGAGATTAAAAGGCGCTGACGCGGAATCGAAATGTGCGATCTGTTGCGCGACGTTGTCTTCAGCCAGACGAAAGTCTTCTTTCGTCAGGTCGTTGACGCCGCGATTGGTGCCCCGGTCGACGACGCTGACGTTAACACTGACCAGTTGCGTATCGACGCGGATGACGTCGCCCTCCGAAATTTCTTCGGGACCCGAAGAAGTTGAGGCCGGCGTTCCGGCGGCTGGCGTATTCTTCTCTGTGCCAATCAGTTCGGGCCGCTGTGTCGGCTTGGGTATCTCGGCAGGTTCCAGCGGCTCGCGTCTTTCCCCGGGAGTTGTGTTTGAAATGACAGCCGGCGACTCTGCGCTCGCGCCCGCCAGCGCAATGTTGCCGGCCTGCGAATAGAGCCTGACGCTCTTGCCGCCTGCGCCGAGCCGCGCTTGCAACTGGGGTCGGTGCGCCCGATCAATGACGGCTGACGGAAGCGAAGACGAGATTGTTCCGGTCCTGGAATCCGCCAGAACATCCGCGCCCGCGCCATTGGGAAGCTCGAGGCGAATCTCGCCAGAGATCGTTTGGACCAGGAGCGCGGCCGGCAGTCCTCGCACCTGGACCGAGCTGTCGCCGGTAACGATTGCCACATGAGCGCGTGCGGGAATCTTCAATTTCAAATTGATTCGCGCCGCGCCGGCGGCGCCGCGCGATACTCGCATGGAAAGCAAGCTATCAGTCCGCTGCACGATCGCCGGCGATCGGCTTTCCTGGCCGCTGTCAGTGATCGCGGAAACCGAAACGTAGTTTTCGCTCCACAGCTCAACAATTACGCCGCCGCGCAAATTCTCGACGCGCAGATTGCCGTTGGCGGGAAGCTCAAGCCGCAAGCCGGCTTCCGCCTGCAACCCGGCGCTGTTTGTGACCGCCACGTTCGCAACGAAGGCCAGGCAGAGTCCGGCCAGCAAACAAAATAATTTTCTGAAACAGAAAAAGGGGGAGCTGGTGGTTGGTACTGCCAGGAACATCTGATTGCAAAAACAACGGACTTCGATCGCTTAACGTTCGATCATGTCCAGCATCGAATCGGGCTTCGGCTCGACTTTTGGCTTGG
>DATGVD010000628.1:0-4359 GCA_035300785.1 Pyrinomonadaceae bacterium
ACAACTGCTCCAATCCAGCCCTCAGCTCAAACCATCAACTCCATTCAATCAACGAAAGCTATTCAAGCTACCGAGGCACAATCCGTTAACCTGGTTATAACTCCAACCTCTAAACCTGAACCAACTAAACTTACGACTCCCGTACAAGCACAACCCGAAACAAACTCCTTCTCCACCGGAACACTACGCGGCAATAAACTTAACTACGCCCACGTCGTCTACGGTAGTTACCCTGCGCGCGCCATAGAGAACGCCGTCTCGTTACGCGCGCTTCACAACAACACCTTCAACCTTGACGATTCCCGTTCGTTTGATCCCGAACCAGTCGCAGTAACATCTCCTCCGCCCACTGAAACGTCTGTTGCCGACGCGGAACAAACTGGCAACGACCCTGGCGGGTTAAGCGAAGACTCATCTCCGCAGACTGACGCGCCAATACTGGAAACCCAAACGCAGCAAAAAGATCAACTCGCAACCCCAATTTCACAGCCTTCACCAAGCAAGCCGGTACCAGCGGCAACGCCTGGGCCTGGGCCACAACGCAACACGCTCTGCGATCCCGCTTATCGAGGCGAAAGCATCACCATTACTAACGAGTCCAACCGACCACTTTCCCTCTTAAACCTGATTAACCGTCTCAACGAGGCCTACGGCGCAAATATCGTTCTTGACTACGACGTTCAGGAAACTCCCGTTCGTCTCACTATCAACAATGCACCCTGGACTTCCATCCTTCGCACTCTGCTCGACTTGAATGACCTCGACATGGTCTGTCTCGACGGGGGCATCGTACAGATCGCCAAGCGATCAAAGATCGCTTCAATGGGAGACCTTCGTCGTCGCAGCGCTCCGATCGTTCGCGAAGTTTTCAGACTTCGCTATCTCCAGCAAACAGCCGGCGGCAGAGCAAACCTCGCCGGTCAAACACAAGCAAGCAACGGCGCCACGATCCAATCACTTGAAGATGCCATTCGCGACATTCTCAAAGCCGGCGGAGACCCCCGCGGCGAAGCTCGCCGCGTACCCGGCCGCAATCAACTCCTCGTCGCCGCCACCCACGAGCAGATGGAAGATATCCGGGATCTAATCTCCCGCGTCGACCGCCCAGGTTATCAGGTCAAAATCTCCGCGCTAGTCTATACCGCAAACGAAAACCGACTACGCGACATCGGCTCTCAACTCTCAATCGTCGTCGGTAACACCCAGGGAACCAATCTCGGAGGCGGGACCACCTTACCAAGTACAAGCACGACAACTAGCGGCACCGGCACGGGTACAGGCAGCGCCAGCGGACAGCCAGCCTCCGGAATTAACCCCGGCGGGATTCCCGGACTTGCTACCGGAATGCGCGCGCCAACCAACGGCCTCGGCGCCGCAAATCCACTCGCGACTTTCGGCGTTACCAGCCTTTTCGGCACCGCACAATTTGCCTATCAATTAACGCTGGCTCAACAGAAAGGCATCGTCAACATTCAGTCCCGACCATTCGGAATCGTTTCCGACGGCGATACATTTGATCTTGTGGCCGGCACTCAAATTCCAGTAGTCACCACGACGATCGCTGGCGGCGCCCCTTTCCAGTCCGGACAAGTGCAATTCATCGAAGCGTCCCGTATAGCCCGCATCACTCCCCAGGTTGCCGAAGACGAACAGGGGAGCCCCAACTATGTCACGCTCAACATCCAACTCGAAAACAATAGCGTTGACACTTCGCTGGGAACCTTCAACGGCGTGCCGGGCGTTAATCGCCAAAGTCTCCAAACCGTATTAAGACTCAGAAACGGGGAAACAGTAGTTATCGGCGGTCTCGCCGCCGACCAGGTAGCCAACTCCATGAGTAAAGTTCCCGGCCTGGGCGACCTTCCCTTGTTTGGCAATCTGTTCAAGCACAAAACCAATCAGGAAAACCGTGACCGGCTCTACTTTGCTATCACTGTCGAAGTGATTCCCCAGGATTCTCCTATGCCTAACTTCCAGGCACCTGCAGACGCCATCACAACGCCGCCACCACCACCCCGCGCACAACGGCCCACGCCCTACAGGAAACCCCAGTAACAAAGTTAATCAAGCCAGGAAAATTCACGGCCAGGAGAATTCGGCATCATGCAACAAACAGTTGACCACAGCACAGACACTCCCTTCGCGAACTCTGGAGCAATGGAAATAGAAGGGGACCTCGACAAAGCATTCGAGGCCCTCGTCCCAGTTCGCGATGTTCACGAACCCGATGTACTACAGGCCCTCGCCAAGAAACTGCCGCGGCATATCTCTATCGAAAACCAAGCGGTACTACTTGAGTGGAGTCCCGAAGGAACCTTCGTCGTCGGCATGTCCGACCCCTTGAATGCCGTCAACGTACGCAACATCGTTCGCGCACTCAAAATACAGTCTCACAAATTGATGCCCCGGTTTGTTGCCCCGCCACGCCTGGCAATGCTGCAACAGACCGCTTATGAAGACCGGGATGATGCACTCATCAAATCGCACGAAGAGTTTGCAGATCTCCAAAAGAGAGACTCGACCAGGCAAACCATTGACTGGACAACACTGGACTCAGCAGCAGCCGCGGCTACCGAGCAACAAGAGCTAGCCGAACCCGAGATCGAAATCGGACTAGGCACGGGTCTACGCGCTAGCGCCGAAAAAATCATCCTCGAAGCTATCAAACTCAGAGCAAGCGACATTCACGTGATCCCCGGAGCCGGAGCCGGCAAGGTCCGCATGCGCACCGACGGAATCGTCTACACCATGATTCGCGACATCCCTTCGGCGCGCATGGAAAATCTCGCCAACGCCTTCTCAGACATGGCAGGCGTTAACGGTTACGAACTCATGCAACGAGGCAAAGGCGCAGAAATCAACATCACTGTAAGAACAGCCACCGGCCAGAAAGAAAGAATGACGCTGCGCTTCCACGGTAAGCGCAGCTACTACGGCCGAGCGATCGTCATTCGAATAAACCGCGCCGTCTTCCGCAACTTCGGCCAAATCGGACTGGAACCAAGCCAGGAGGAAGAACTCCACCGCGCGCTCGACTACCGGCACGGCGTGATCCTCGTGACCGGCGCCACCGGCTCAGGCAAATCGAATACGCTCGAAGCGATGATTCGCAAGCTTGACCAGCTGCACCAGTGCCACAAAAACATCATCCAGATCGGCAACCCGATCGAGTTTCCTAATGACGATCGCATGCAACTCCCCGTCGACGGCGACGACTCATGGGGAGAAGCACTAAAAGACGCCATGCGTATGGACCCGGACATTTTCAGCCCCGGTGAATTTCGCGACGCCGAAGAAGCGCAGATAGTTTTCCAAGGCGCCGCCACGGGTCACCTCACGCTAACGACCCTGCATACCAATAACGTCGCTCAGACCTTTTCACGTTTGGACTTTCTAAAGATCGGCCGGGACAAACAAGGGGATCTGATACGGCTCGTCGCCTCGCAGGAACTGGTGCCACTCCTTTGCCCGCACTGCCGAAAACCAGATCCCCGAGGCCGTGAAATTGCCGAGCGTCTCATCCAGATAGTTTTTCCAAATCGCCCGGACCTTAGAGCAGCTATTACCAAAGCTCAGGGCATGACACCCTTCTTCCACGCAGAAGGATGTCCCGCTTGCCACAATCTCGGCGTAAAAGGACGAACCTGTATTGCGGAACTTCTCCATATCTCCCCAGACATCAGCCGAATGCTTCGCAAAAACGCCGACGGCGAAGAAATAGTCGATTACGCCGTCCGCAACCACGGCATGATGACGCTCGCCGAAGCCGCAGCTCGTAAACTTTGTCGCGGCCTCATCTCCTACGACCACATCCAGCACCTTTTGATGTCAACGCACCAGGCCGCCCCAGAGGCTGAAACTCACGCGTGGCAAACCTCCTACGATCAAGACACGGCACAAACCGCAGCCGACCATGCCTATCGAAAGGGTCAACAAACGGACGGCAACGTTCCGGATGAACCCGAAGCTGTAATCGGAGACTTCATAGATGTCGAATACACAGCTGCTCCCAGGCCAACAACAACACAAACTGATACTTCACAACATGCTTCCGCTGCCGGCTTCTCGATGATCGAGCTGATGATTGTCGTTGTCATACTCGCAGTCGTCGCGGCCATCGCGATCCCCAGTCTCATTGCTTCTCGTCGCGCCGGCTACGAATCCACCGCCAAGCAAAAGCTCGCCGCTATCGGCCAGCAACAAACAGCTTTCAAAACTCTGCTCGGTAAACGTCGTTACGGTTCCATCTCCGAATTGCAAGCGGCCACCGCCGGCGGTTCGCCCCTTCTTACCGCGAATGACACTACCGTAACTGGGTGGACTTTCTCGGATGAAGGCACTGCCTCCGCAACAGCTTTC
>DATGVD010000629.1:0-5026 GCA_035300785.1 Pyrinomonadaceae bacterium
CGACCAGCGCCCGAACGGCGCAAAGGGCCAGCGCGACTCCGGACAGCGCTACCGTGTAATGCAGGATCGGCAGCCGAAACTGCAACGCCGCCGGAAGCCATGGCGACTTATCCGTTAATGCCGTTAAGCCCGTGGCCAAACTCCAGACGGCGGCCGCGGCGGCCATCAGCTTGGTGCGCGAGTAACGATCGCCCAGGCGCCCGAACACCAGCGCGAGCACCACGTAAGACAACAACAACGCATCTTCGAGAAATCCGATCTCAGTTTGCGAAAGACCCAGCTCCTTTCGCATAGCCGGCGCGACTGCGGGCAGCACTTGTCGATCGATGTAGTTGAGAAAGTTTACCAGCGTTAGAACCGTAAGCGCGTAATAGGAATAGCGCGGAACCTGAACTGCTGCCGCGGATTTCCCGTCCGGTTCAGGATTGGGCGCAGGCTCGACCGATGTTATCGAGTTCTCCATGCGTTTCGGTTCCTTTCGTCAAGACATCGACAATCGCCGGCGTGATGTCCGTCAGACTGCTTATCCTCCGCGCGACCTGTTCGCGATCCCGGCCCCAGACGATTGTGGGCACGGGATTCAGCGTGTGATTGCGCACAGATAAGTCTTCGATGTTGCCATGATCGCTGGTAAGGATAACGGTCGAGCGCTCCAGATCAAGTTTCCCGAGCAGCGCACAAATGAAGCGCGCGAGCATTGGCAGCACTCGTCGCGCTGCGTCTCGATCCTGCGCGTGGCCGATCTTGTCGGTGATGAAGTATTCGTAAAGCGTGAAGCGATTCGCACCGGCGATGCGGGCCAGCACTTCGCCGGCTTCTTCCGGCGTGCGCAAATCAACACTCTCGCCGCGCTCGATCAACCGCTCGATCAGCAACTCGTTCGTGAAATCGTGAAAGACCGCCGCGCCGGCTCTCAAGTCTTCGACCTGGTTGAAGCGCAAGCCGGCGGCTTCGACGGCGGCGGTGGTTGCGGAAATCCAACGCGGCCGGCCCTCGAAGAATCGTTTCGTGTAGGTGTTGGCGAAAGTTATCGGACTGACTCCCGCGCGCTTGAGCTGAACGAACAGCGAATGCTCGCGAATGATATCCAGTAACGCCTGATTCGGAAAGCCCTGCTTGTGATAACCCACCGTTGCGGGCGCGTTGATGCCGGTCAGAATCGTTGTCTGGCCCGAAGCGCTTTGCGGCCGGCCTTCGACGCCGAGACACGCATCTGTCGGCGCCAGCACTCCACCGAAAGGGATTCTGGGTTCCTCGTCCTGAAAGATCGCCAGAGGATCGGCGCCGGGCAAACCGTCAAACGGATTGTGCGGCCCGCGAGTACCGATTCCCAAACCATCAATGAAGAACAGAAGTACGGACACGGCGCGATGAATAACATCTGGAACGCGCCGAACGCAAGTTTATGAGGGAGTGTCGGGAACCTTGCTCATCAATCCGCGCGCGCGGTACGAATTCAGTTTGTTGTGCAGGGTCTTGAGGCTGATCTTGAGCAGCTCGGCTGCTTTCGTTTTGTTGTTTCCGGTCTTTTCCAGCGTGCGCAGAATCATCTGACGCTCAATCTCTTCCAGCGGCGTACCCACCGGAAAGGTAGCGGTATCTTCAGCGCGCAGACGCGCGCGATGATCGAAAGGATAGGGCGCGAAGTGATGTCGCTCGAGCTGTTCGCCGGAGGAGATGACTACGGCCCGCTCGATCACGTTGCGCAATTCGCGCACGTTGCCGGGCCATGAATGAAAGCGCAGCGCATCCAACGCGGCGCGACTGAGAAAGCGCGCCGGCCGGTTGTGCTTGGCCGCCAGACGGGTGACCAGATGCTGGGCCAGCAGCGGCAAGTCCTCCAATCGCTCAGCCAAAAGCGGCATGTGGATCGTGATCACGTTCAGCCGATAGAGCAAATCCTCGCGCAGCGTGGCGCCGCGTACTGCATCGTGGGGATCTTTGTTGGTGGCCGCCAGAATGCGCACGTCAACCGGAATCTCTTTGCGGCTGCCCAGGCGATGCAAGACTCGCTCTTCGATCACCCGCAAGAGTTTTGCTTGCAGCAGAGAAGGCATCTCGCCGATTTCGTCGAGCAACAACGTGCCGGTGTTCGCAAGTTCAAAACAGCCGTGACGCCGCGAGACTGCGCCGGTGAACGCGCCCTTTTCATGGCCGAACAATTCGGACTCCATCAGCGTGTCGGGAATTGCCGAGCAGTTGATGGCCATGAACGGAGCATCCCGGCGCGGACTGAGGTTGTGAATCGTGCGCGCCACGAGTTCTTTACCGGTGCCGGACTCGCCCGTAATCAACACCGACGCGGATGACGACGCCACCTGTTCGACGAGCGCGTAGACTTTCTGCATCGATTCAGAGCTGCCGACCAACTCGCCAAAGACGCCGCGATCGCGTAACTCGCGGCGCAGAAGTTCGTTCTCGCGGCGCGCCTCTGCCAGTTCGATCGCGCGGTCCAACACGACGCGAAACTTCTCGACGTCAACCGGCTTATCGAAATAGTGATAAGCGCCTTCTTCCTGAATCGCGCGCAGAGCGGTCTCAACTGAGCCGTTACTGGCCGCGACGATTATGGGTGTGTGCGGGTAACTCGCGCGCAGCTCTTTTACGGACGCAAAAGCTGCGCGGCCGGAACCGGACACGTCGGTAATGATCACGGAAGGAGAGAAACTCTCGGCGGCTTCGAGCCCGGCGGCGCTGGTCGAGGCCGTAATGACTTCATAGCCGGCGTGCTTGAGTTGGTCATGCAGGGCTTCGGAATGTCGGCGATCGCCATCGATGATGAGAACAGGGGCCTTCATCAAATTCAGTTTAGCATACGGGGATGTAGCGCAAGTTGATAAGTTGAGTAGGGGTACAGAACCGCTCGCGGCAGCGAGCGGGTAACGCGCTGCGGAGAGTAGACCACTCGTCAGGGAGGGCGGGAGGAACCATCATCTAACTGTTCGAATCAGTGACAAAAAGTGGGAGTCGATGCGATCGGATTGCCCGTGGCATCAAGGCTTCAAGTAATTGACCGCATCTGTTTTGGACGAGCGCGAATCTTATCCTGGCGATTCAGCTAAATCAATATTCAGACGGGCTGCGTGCGGCTCGTGGAGAAATAGGATGCGATTACGTGTGCGAGCTCTGGAATCGTGATTTTCGAGGGCATGATCTGGGAGCCCAATCCGAATTCTGTAGCGGTTTGAGTGGTCTTCTGGTCGACGCAAGCGACCGCGACTTCTTTGAGCAGCCGTGACAGATCGTTTGTGTCGAGCAACTCTGAAAAGGCGCGCACACTCGCAGGGGCAGTGAAGACAACGCAATCAATCCCGCCGCCTTCGAGCAGTACGCTCAGCTGAACCAATGCTGAATTGTGCGAACCGGCAGTGCGGTAGGCCGCGACGACATCGAAGCGCGCGCCCAAGTCTTCGATCGCTTGCCGCAAATAATCAAGAGAAATGGTTGCGCGTGGAAGCAGGAAGTTCAGGCCGCGAAGTGAGTCTCGCCCGCCGATGTATGTGTCGAGCGCGGCTATCACGCCCTCATTTGCAGGCCGTTCGGGAACCAGATCTACATGGACGTGTGCGTCCTCAAGTTGTTGTCGGGTTGCGTCGTTAAGGGCACAGACGCGCAGCGCGTCCAACTCGCTGATTTCGTGGCCGAGGTTTTGCAGACGGCGAAGGAAGAACCCGGCCGCGTTAGGGTTCGCCAGGACTAACCAGTCATAGCCGAACAGATTCTGGATGGCTTCGTCGAGGGCGGCGAAACTTTCCGGGTCAATGATTTCAATCCTGGGCCAGGTGATAACGCGCGCGCCTTGCCGCGTGAGTTCGGCGGTTAGCTCGCGCTCTCCGGAAGGAGCGATCAATATGGTCCGCCCTGCAAGAGCTTGGTTGGTTGAGACAGGTTCCATCTTGTCGCGTCGAGATCAACTTAGTGCAGGCTTTGCCAAACGCGCCGTTAGGTGCGGAATATTTATAGCTCCGCGAGCCCGCGGATTGCTCGGAGCTCCTTGAGGAGCGAAATCGAACATTTCGCTCCTCAAGGAGCTGAAGTCAAAGAGAGGTCTCAAAGTTCTATAAATATCGCGCTCCTAACGGAGCTCACCGCGCTGACGAAACCGATCTTCTTCACTTGTTCGCTCGGTGTCGTCGCCCGCGCCAGACAATGACGCCGATCACGATCGCGGCGATTAGCAGAATTGTTCCGCTGCGGCCAACCCATTTCACCAGTATCGGCAAGCTCGCACCGAATAGATAACCAAGCGTGGTGATGACAACCGACCAGAGAACCGCGCCCGCCATGTTGTAGAGGACAAACACACGCCACGGCATCTTTCGCGACGCTCCCGCCAACAACGCCGCGAACACTCGCAGGCCGGTGATGAAGCGCGCCACCAGGATCGTCTTGTTGCCATGGCGCGCGAAATAACTCTCCATGTGTTCGAGGCGCTTCGGTGTCAGAAAGAAAAAACGCCCTACGCGCAACAGGAAGCTGCGGCCGTAGTGATGGCCGATGGCGAAACCGATGTTGTCGCCGACAACGGCGCCGCTGGCGGCGATAATCATTACCAGGGCAATATTGAATTCACCAGTCGATGCGTAATAGCCGGCCACCAGAAGAATGGTTTCACCGGGCACCGGCACGCCGGCGTTCTCGAGCATCACGCCGAAAAACACCGCCCAGTACCCATAGACGAGCATGTAGTGCTCGATCAATTGCAGCGAGTTGTGCAGGAAATCCATTCGCGCTCAACTTTCTCATTAACACCTTGCTTCGGCAAGGTGAGCAAGGGTGAATCGCAATTGCGAAACCGTTTCAACATCGAAAACGATCCACGAAGCCATGGAGTCAGTACCGGGAGCGGTAGCGACCGGGTACTGACGCAATCTGGTACGGAACCGGTCGTTCGTTGCCGCGTCGTTGCTGCTAGCGACAGTCAACCCGGTCGCTACCGCTCCCGGTACTGACTCCGTGACATGCGTCGCAAACATAGCCCTTTTCCTCTTGACTTTGAACCCTGGACTTGGGACTTTGGCTCCAC
>DATGVD010000630.1:0-3136 GCA_035300785.1 Pyrinomonadaceae bacterium
AAAGAAGCCTCCGATGCAAAAACCGAATTCTGGATGGGAATTGCTGGCCCTATCACAAGCGCATTAATTGGCGTTATCTGTCTGGGCATTGCTGCCGGATTTGGTTGGACTCCCACAGGCATTCACCAATCACCGCCGGCAGCGATGTTAGGTTGGCTCGGCGTTATCAATATCGCGCTGGCAGTCTTCAATATGATTCCCGGATTTCCGCTCGACGGTGGTCGAGTGCTGCGGGCAGTCGTTTGGTGGATCACTGGCAGCGCCTCGCGCGCCACGCGCTTCGCGACGACGATCGGTCAACTCATCGCGTTTGCATTTATCATCATTGGACTCTTTCGCTTCTTCAACGGCGCAGGCTTCGCCGGTCTGTGGCTGACCTTCATTGGCTGGTTTCTCTTGGATGCCGCCCGTTCGACTTATGCTCAGTTCGAAACAATCGAGCGTCTACGCGGCGTTCGCGTCCGCGACATAATGGCCGGCGACTGGCCGGTTATTGATGCAAAGACTAACTTGGAAACGTTCGTTCACGATCATTTGCTGAAGTCAGGAAAGCGGTGCTTTGTCGTAGAAGAAAACGGTCACGTCGCGGGAATAGTAACGCCACACGAAGTGAAAGATGTGGATCGAGAGAAATGGTCCCAACTGAGCGTTCGTGAGGTAATGCTTCCGCTGGAGAAATTGCACGCAGTAAAACCTGCTACGAGTTTAACCGAGGCGTTGGAAACAATGGGCCGCGAAGATATTAATCAACTGCCGGTCATGAGCAACGGACATCTCGATGGAATTGTTTCGCGCGGTCACATACTACGGCTGCTGCAAACGCGGGCCGAACTCCAAATATGATATGAGGAGCAATCAGCAGTCATTGACCAGAAGTGTACCGTCGGTGCGACAGAAGGCGAGCGCATCGTGCGGTTCAACTCGCTTACATGCAGGGCAGCGTTTCATCTTTGCAGCGCCGCGACTCTTTCGCCGAGTCCAGCATAGATCATTGCAAAGCTGTAAAGCGGAACGTAGCGCCGGCTGGCAATATCCTTCAGTTGGTTGAGAGTTTTCAGTTCCTCGGCTAGTCGCATTACGCTATGCGTGCTAGATCAAGGGCGGTGTCTGAGATTCCAATCTCGAATTCGACCAAGCGACTGTCAAGGATACGGGCGGAGATGGTGGGATGAATTAAGGCCGACGGCGGGCTGTGTACTGCCCGCTCCTGATCTCACCAAACGAGCCGAACCAATACGTACCGGACTTGCAGCCGTCAAAGTCATGCTTCGTCCGGTTAGGTCTCACGACATGATGTCGTCATCTTAGCGTCATCCTGGAAAGTCTACGAAAACAAATACCAGAACTAAAGCATAAGAACTGCTCCGCAGGTCGAGCCTTTTCCCGGCGTTTCCTCTTCTATTCATTGATGTCGGCCAACAGACAGCATATGCTCTACGCCGCTAGAGTGAAATCCCAACTCGTCAAGATAATGAGTGACTCACCCGTGCAAAGGCTGTCGCCAAAGAAAGAATGGACACTCGCCCCCGCTGCTTTTCGCCGTCTGCTTCAGTGGCTCGATGGAGGCGCAGATTCTGACGGACAAAAGTATTTGGAGATGCGCCAGCGCCTGTTGGCGTATTTCGACCGCAAGAATTGTTCGGCGCCCGATGAACTTGCAGACGAGACCTTGAACCGGGTCGCCCGGCGGCTTGAAGAAGAAGGCGCGATTGAGAGCGAGACTCCCGCGAGATACTGTTACATAGTTGCGCGTTTTGTTTTCTTGGAACATCTGCGCGAAGCGCAGAAGGCTACGGCCGTGCTGGATGAAATTCGGCGACAAAGACATGGCAATGACTCGACAGCGGCTGTAGTTGATGACGACAAAGAGAAAATGCTGGATTGTCTTGAGCGGTGCGCGAGCAAGTTAGAACCCGTGAACCGCGAGCTAATCACGCGATACTACGTGGGGAAAGAGCGCGTGAAGATCGAGAATCGGCGCAGGCTGGCGGAGAGCTTGGGCATCACGATCAACGCGTTAGCGATTCGTGCGTGCCGCGTCCGCGACACACTCGAGGCCTGTGTTCGTCAGTGTGCTAACGAGGCAAAATGAAATATTCTTGCCATATTGTCTTATCGGGTTGGAGGCAGTTTTCTATTGATTCTGCCTTTGCGGGAGTCTGCCGATGACGAGTGACCCGAAGTACAAACACGAAACGATTACTCAGTATCTGCTCGGCGCTCTGCCTGAGGCCGAGACCGAACGCCTTGACGAGTTGAGCTTTACCGATGATGAATTCACGGATTCGTTAACGGCTGTAGAAAAGGATCTGGTCGACTCTTTCGTTCACGGCGAGCTTACGGGCGGTGAGCTTGAGCGATTCAAGGCACACTATCTCGCCTCTCCCGTCAGACGCGAGAGAGTTGCCTTCGCGCAAGCCTTTCAGGTTCTTGGCGAACGGGAGTCGGCCGGGCTTCGCGCTGAGGGCCCGGCCAACGTCGCCACCAAACGTGGATGGTTCGCGGCGTTGAGCACGTTCCTCGCGCCGCGGCCCGCGTTTCAATGGGGCCTGGCCGCCGCTGCGTTGGCAGTGCTTCTCGGCGGCGGTTGGTTGGCAGTTGACAACTTACGTCTGCGCCAACAAATGTCTCAGACCGCGGCGCGCAGAGATGCGCTCATCCAACGCGAGCAGGATCTGCAAAAGGAAATCGAATCGCAGCGCGTGGCCAATTCACAAGCTGAACAGGAACTCGCGCGCGTCCGCGATGAACGCGAGCGGCTGGAACAGGAACTGAAAAAAGCGCAGCAAGGCGGCGCTAAGCCGGCATCGGGTGAAGGCAGTATTGTCTCTCTCATCCTCGCGCCTCCTCTGCGTGGCGCGGGACAGGTTCCCACTCTCTCTATCAGGCCGGGGACGAGTCAAGTAGCGGCGCAGTTACAACTCGAAGCCGCCGACTACGCTGCTTATCGCGTGGCCTTGATCGAGCCTGCCGGCAATCAAAGCCTGTGGCGCAGCGGAAATCTCAAACCCGGAAGAAACCGCAAAATAGTCAGCGTCAGTTTTCCCGCCCGTCTGTTGAAGTCGCAGAACTACAGTTTGCGCGTCTCAGGCGTCGCTGCTGGCGGCGCGTCTGAGATCGTCGGTGACTATCCCTT
>DATGVD010000631.1:0-2609 GCA_035300785.1 Pyrinomonadaceae bacterium
TCGGCTTGCTGGAAAGTTAGTTCGGCATCATCGTTGGTCCGCACCAGACGCACTCTGATTTCGCCCCGTGGAGGTGGAAGCGGTATCGCCACTTCCTTGAACCCGCCCGCGCGTACGCGCAGCAAGTGCGCACCGGACGAAACTTGTGCCAGCGACAGCTTCCCGGAGGCGTCCGTTGTCCCGCGACGAATTTCATCCAGCCAGATGATCGCGTTCGGCTCGGTCACGATCGTCAGCGCCCGCCCGGAGTTCGGCGCCGGAATTGGTTTGCGCTGCGCTAAAACCGCCACGCCGCAAACCGAGATGAAAAGAGCCGCCAGGCAAATTCTTGATTTCATTTCCGCTAGGTTTACCGAAACAACGCGCGCCTTGCAAGCCGATTCAGCTGAATTTATGGTTGCAAGACTGTTGCGCCGCAAAGCTTCTGGGTGTAATCTTCGCTCGAAATATCAGCCCACAGAATGTGCTTGCGGCCCGCCAGAGCGGCTGCGCTGAGCATCATCAGGAGGAACCCATGCTGATCGATTCAACTGCCCATCTTCCCATCGGTCTGGCCATACTGGACGGTGTCTTTCACCCGCCCAGCGGCGCCGATCTGGTGCACATCATCGTCCGCTGGCTCCACTTTGTCGCCGGCATAACCTGGATCGGGATGCTTTACTTTTTCAACCTGGTCAACGTGCCGCTGCAAAAAAAGCTGGACGCGGACACAAAGAAGAAAGTGAATCCTGACTTGCTGTTACCGGCGTTATGGTTCTTTCGCTGGGGCGCGGTGATTACCGTTCTCGCCGGCTTGACCTACTACGCGATGTACATCCTCGGCGCCGATGTCAACAACGCGAACAACGCGGGCGCGCACCTTAACGTTTGGGTGCTGCTGATCGAGTGGCTGACGTATCCGATCGTGTTGTTCCTGATCGAGTTTCTGATCATCAAAAAGGTTCCCGCGCTGATCAAGGACGGCCGTGTGTTCGCCATCGTCATGCTGATCCTGGTGGCGGTGGTTACGTTTGGTCTGACGAAGTTTTTCCCGGCCATGATGGGGGGCAATGCCAGCAACAAGACGATGTCGATTGGTGTCGGCGGCGCCTACGGCGTGCTGATGTTGCTCAATGTCTGGGGCATCATCTGGCCTGCGAACAAACGAATTATCGGCGCGCTGCAAGGCGGGCCGCCGGCAGATCCGACGCTCGCGCGCCAGGCCTTTATCGCTTCGCGCACCAATGCGTGGTTGTCGCTGCCGATGCTTTTGTTTATGGGAACTTCGTCGCACGACTGGCTGATTTTCAGCGGCGGAAAATAGTAAGATGCGGGACAATCCGCGTCTAAACCTGGTCTTGATTCAGAGGGCGGTCCTGTCCGCCCTCTTTTGTTTCGCAACACGATTGGCTCAACCTCTCCATCCATTCGCCACACTTTTCATCTGCACTTATATTAAGGTTGGACAGGTTCGCTCCATATTTTGTGAGCACCACGGGTACGAACAAGGAATCTATTCAGGGAGGTAATTATGGTTTCAACGGGTGAGTATCGAGCGAGGAATTTCAATCTGGGAGCCTTGCAAGGCATCTCCGACGAAACGCTGGAGATGCACTTCAAACTTTACGAAGGCTACGTCAAAGAGACGAACAAGCTGAACGAGAAGATCGCCGAATTTGTCAGCGGCGGCAAGGTCGATCAGGAAGAGTTTGCCGAATATTCTGAACTGAATCGGCGGCTTGGCTTTGAGTATAATGGGATGGTGCTGCACGAATATTACTTCGACAATCTGAAGAGCGGTGGCGGCACAGGCGATCCCGATCGCAACTCGGCGTTTCGCCGGGCCGCCGAACAAAGCTTCGGCAGTTACGATATCTGGAAAGCCGAGTTTACAGGGATCGGCAAGATGCGTGGGGTTGGCTGGGCGATCTGCTATGAGAACCCGGTGAACGGACGACTGTCGAATCACTGGATCACTCTGCACGAGACTGGCAACGTCGCCGGTTTCACCCCGGCACTGGTGATGGACGTGTGGGAGCACGCGTTCATACTTGATTACAAGCCGGCCGATCGATCGAAGTACATCGAAGCATTCTTTTCGAACATCGATTGGACCGCGGTTGACAAGCGAGTGCACAGATTGGCGTCGCATGCGAAGGCGGCGTAATGATTTGGAGGCGGCGAGTAGTGGTCGCCGCCTTTGATGCGGGGTCCCCACGCGGGCAGTCCGCTTGGGGTGCTGATAGCGCTGACAAGTCAGCGCACTCTCAAAGTGCGGGCAGGGCTTGTGCCCTGCTCGTTTTTTGCGATAATGCCGTTGGTTAATTTAATCAACACTATCGTCGGAGGAAGCTATGAAAATCCCGAACGCTGCTCGGCTCTTGTTTAGCGCCTGCTTTTCGCTGGTCTTTTTCGCTGGTTGCCAGCAGGCAAACGAAAACACGAACACCACCGCGACGAACGGTGCCACGCCGCCCGGGGCGCAGAGCCTGACTGTGATTCCGCGGCCGCAAAAGATCGTCGATCTGATGAAAGCGCGTGGCGAGCAGGACGATGCCAGGCCAACGCTAAAGATCGCGATGCCCGCAAAGAATGCAAGCCTCAACGGCTCGACTGTCGAAGTGAAGTTA
>DATGVD010000632.1:0-4754 GCA_035300785.1 Pyrinomonadaceae bacterium
CAAACCCAGATTTGCCACCAACGCAAGTACCTGGAGGGCACCTATGCCGCTCGGGTTCGCTTTGTTGATGTGCCGACAGACGGGCCCAGCGGGGATCAACTCGTAGAGAGCTTCTACACGATTAGCCCTCTGAAAGCGCCGATGGATCCTGACTATAGCGAGCTGGATTTCGAGTATCTGCCGAATGGGGGTTGGGGCATCGCTGGCCCCACGTTGTATACAACTTCCTGGAGGACCTTCAGTCCGGAACCCAATTGGAAAAAAGATAATGTCTTTAACACCAGCAGTGGAAGTATTGCCGGGTGGCATACACTCGTAACTCAAGTCTCTGGCGGAAAGGTGAAGTATTTCATTGACGGCAAGCCTCTGGCAGAGCATGGCGGACAGTATTATCCGCGATCGCTGATGTCGATTAATTTTAATCTTTGGTTTATCAGGGACGCTGCTGTGAAATCCAGCGCCGTGCGCCATTATCAGGAGGACATCGATTGGGTGTTCCATGAAGCAAAGAAAATACTCGCGCCTGACGAGGTTGACGCGAAGGTGACCGCTTTGCGACGAAGATCTGTCAAATTCCTGGATGCAGTTCCGGCGCCTGTGCCGGCGTTGATATCACCTTGCGACTACTGAGGGCGCCTTTGCTGGACGGTCAGATGCTTAACCAAGCGGCGCGCTTGCGGTTCCACTGCGCGAGTCTCAGGATGCGTTGCTAAATCTGAAATTTAGGAGGAGCAGTGATCAAGAGAAATATCTTTTTGCGTTCTGCGATTTTGGCGATCTTAGTCGTCCTGGTTGCCGGCCCGACTCTCGGCCAGAATGCTTCAAAGCCTCCCGAGTCCGACTCCTCCAAACTCGTCTATGCCGACTTTCAGAACCAGCAAAACGGCCGGCCCATCAGCAAGCACGGTGGTGCGGTGCGGTTGAACGTGTATTCCCAGAACTCAGCAAACCCTCCGCAATTTCGTGGTTTGGAAAATGCGAATCCTCCTGCTCCGGCGTTTGCGCGGGTGACGGCGGAAGATGTTGCTGCCGCTTTCGATTACGAATTGCGCGTCCCGAACGAGTGGGAGGGAGTCAACATGGAGGTGTTCGGGGAGCCCGAGAAAGATGGCAAACTCGTGCCTGACGATGTGAGCGGCTATAGGTTCATCAGTCTGCGCGTCTTTGCTAAGGGCACCCAGTACGTAAAAGTAGAGCTGATTACGCGCGGTCAGGGCACCAATCTCGAGTCCGGTTACCCTGCAGCGATCATTCACCTGTCTCCGGGTTTCAATACGTATAAACTCAAGCTCGACTCTTTTAGCCAACCAGATTGGGTGATGCAACTTGATCTGAAGCGGGACGTCCTCAAGAAGTTAACGTCCGTTACCGTGGGGGTGCACTGCGATAAATGCGTCATGGAGAAAGGGACAGTGGTAGTCGACAACATTGCTTTCGAGAAATAGAGGCCTGTACAAGTGATCCCGGAAGATCTGAATCGTCTGGAAAGAGCTTACCCAAAATGCTGGCGCTCATTCGTCCGCGGAGCGGACTTGATGATTTGTTTGTCCGGCGATCCCAGCACTAAAAGTGCTGGGCTATTTTCACAGCGTCCGCTTCGCGGACGGGAACCGTTCCTACTCTTGGGCAAAGCTTTTGAAAATCTTACCGAGGAGAAATTCAAATCCGTGATCCCCAAAGCTGATAGAGTGCCGGCGCGGCGCGAGTTCTTGAAATTTGCTGGTCTCGGTGCGCTGGGACTGACCCTGTCCAAGCTTCCGTTTGCTCGCGGGCTGGGCGCTGAGCGGTCCGGCGAACTGCTGGTCTATGTGGGCACCTACACAACGGGCAAGAGTGAGGGAATATATCTGTATCGGTTGGACCTAGCTTCGGGAGAGTTAAAGCATGTCGCCACCACCAGGGGCGTAGTTAACCCGTCGTTTCTCGCTCTCGCACCCAGCCGGCGTTATCTCTACGCAGTCAACGAAGTTGGGAACTTTGCTGGTAAAAAAAGCGGAGCCGTCAGCGCCTTTGCGGTCGATCAAAGGACGGGCGAACTGCGGCGGTTGAATCAACAACCATCGCTGGGCGCCGATCCCTGTTACGTGGATGTGGATGCCGGCGGTAGGTTTGTCTTAATCGCGAATTACACCGGAGGCAACGTGACGGTTTTTCCGGTTCAGCGCGACGGCAGTTTGGGCGAGGCTACGGATATGAAGCAGGGCCGGGGCTCGAGCGTAAACCGGGAGCGTCAGGAAGGTCCGCACGCCCACTGTATCGTGCTTGACCCAACCAACCGGTTCGCCTACCAATGCGATCTGGGAACAGACAAAATCATGATTTTCCGCTTTGACGCGCGAAACGGAAAGTTGCTGCCGAACAAACAGCCCTGGGTGCAGGTCAAGCCGGGAGCAGGCCCGCGCCATTTGGCTTTTTATCCCGACGGCAAGTACATTTTCGTGCTTAACGAACTGCACTCGACGACAACCGCGTTTACGCGCGATCCCGGGAAGGGAAGTTTGACAGAGCTGCAAACAATAACTACCTTGCCGAAGGATTTCACGGGAACGAACACGAGTGCCGACATCCACGTTTCCCCGGATGGCCGATTTCTCTATTGTTCGAACCGGGGTCACGACAGCATTGCCATTTTCACGATTGACCCGCGCCACGGCGCTCTCACCTCGGTTGGCCACGAATTCACTCGAGGCATGACGCCACGCAACTTTGCCATCGATCCAACTGGGCGGTTTCTGCTGGTGGCTAATCAAAAATCCGACAACATCGTGGTCTTCCGACTTGATCAAAAGACGGGCCGGCTCAGCGCGACGGGTCACATAGCTGAGGTGCCAGCACCTGTCTGTCTCAAGTTCACTGATCCGTTTTCGTAATTAGACTGAGCGGCCGTAGGGTCGGCTGAGATGCGTGCAGCGCATCCAGGTTTGCTTGTTTCTGGTCCTATAAGAGACTTGACGCGTAGACCGCATTGAGATCACAAATGAAATGACGGTAGGGGGTTAGTTTGAAAGGGCAAGAGCCGCCGCAGACGCATCCAGTTTGTCCAGCCGTCTTCAGACGGCTTACCCGAAGGGTTGGTAGCCCAGCGCTTTTAGTGCTGGAAAAGGCCAGCGTACTAATTATCAGCGTGCTTCTGAATTCGCCGACAACGGCTAAAGCGTTCAACCCAAAGCCAAGTTATCACTGGTTGGGGCGCCCTTTCATATATAGCGTTGAAACGGGCTCTGGAAATAACTCGTGCGCATCCCGGGCGCAAGACGCCCGGTCCAGTAACCCTGTCGGGCAAGCCGCGTGAACGCGGCTTAAGGATTGGGCCTTCCCGTCCGCCTGGAGAACCGCGGTGACTCTTAACCTTCAAGAATCCCGCTACTTCTTTCCAGCCAACCCCAAAGCCTTCACGATCTCTGCATCAGGCGTCGCGTGGCCATTCTGCTTATTGACCACACCAAAGCCTCCCGCGTAATCCCACATCGCCCAGCCGATGCCGTATTTCTCCAGCGTGGTGCGCATATCCCTAATCCAAAGGGCGCGATCCGCGGGCGGAGCAACTTTCCGATAAACTCCGAATTCGTTACAGGTAAGAGGGACGTGATTCCTTGCGGCCCAGGCGGCGGCCGTCGAGATTTCCCGGTCGATGCGAGCGACGTTCCAACGGTCCTCGCCATAGCGAACCAGATTGTCACGCGCCGGTTGATTCTGAATCGTGTCGAGAACCTTACTTACGCTTTCCGGATTCGAGGGGTAGGGAATGTTCCTATAAAAGGGAGGATTCGGCCCGGCCCAGGTCGCGCCCTGATGGGTGAAGGCAAACGGATCGTAGAAGTGGAAGTTGTAAATAATGTTCCGGTCGGCATAGGGCTGCATAAACAGCAACTCAGCAAGACCAGACCAGCGGTGGCCCGACGCGATGATCGTATGCTGCGGTGCGCCTGAGCGAACGGCGGAAATAAGTTTCCCTTGCATGCCAAACCAACGATAGCCATCTTCCACCATCGGCTCGTTGATAACTTCAAGAAAGACGCGCTCGGGATCGCGCGTGGCCAGATGCTGGGCCAGGGCTCGCCAGAATTTGCCGAAGGCTTCGATCTGACGATCATTGCTATTCAGCCTTTTCTTAAATTCATCAGACGGATGGATATCGACGATTACGGCCAAAGCCTGCGCCAGGATCATGTCAAGCGCGTGGTCGAGATACTTCAGATACTCGGCTTCTAGTGTACCTGGATCGTCTGCATTAAAGAGCGGTGCGGGTTCAAGAGTAAGCCGAACATGATCAAAGCCCATCTTTCGAATTAGCGCAATGTCTTCGCCCGTGGTATGTGATTCGAGATGAGCTCTGGAGTAATCCGCAGACTGAGCGAACCAGTGACTCAGATTGATTCCGTGACGCAGCCGGGCAAGTCTGGAGGCCGGAACCGACGACTGCACTGCCGGGTACTCGGCCGCGTCGACTTTACCATCAGGTGACGTGCCCCTCACCGCGGTTGACACTGGCGCCAGAAAAGAGCTGGTTACGGCGATGAGCGATAAAGAGATCCATCGTTTCAGCATGCCGATTCTTTTATCAGCCCCGGCAAAAGAAAGCAAAGTAGGATCACTTTCGACAGCGAGGCGACACATGAACCGGGCAAAATTGCTGCTGTCCATTCTGCCTTTGCTGGCGCTGACTGTCGGGACTTCACAATCTCAAACCATGCCGGCGCGACAGAGCAGCAGGCACAGGATCATAATGTTCGTACAGACTGGTTGGCAGTTTC
>DATGVD010000633.1:0-5971 GCA_035300785.1 Pyrinomonadaceae bacterium
GGCGGTTGGTGTAACCAACCATGACGTTTGCATACGACGCTACCCGCTCACGATGAAAAGCCGGAGACGACAGACGACGCGCGCGTTTCCACTCCTCGCCCTGGCTCGTTAACAAGCCGTTGCCCACCAGTCGCTGAAAGAAATTCGAGCGCAGCGACATCGACTTGATGAAGTTCTTCGGATTGGTCGTCAGGACGTATTCAACGTCGTCGGGATGATAAAGAAAGAGCGCAGGCACGTAGAGGAAGCGCATCCAGACAACATCGCCATATTCGCGCTGAACGCGTTCGATAAAGCCGAGCTGGTCGCGATTGAACTCACGCATCACGCCCATGATGGGCGCGCCTTTCGGGCCGGGTGGGCGTGTTTCTTTCGTTGATCTCTTGCTGGCCGACAGAAAACGTGCGAGTTCGTTCATGACTCGGGCAAACGATTATTTCAACAGGTCCGTGTAGATTCCCGGCGCGCTCTCAGGAATTACGATCGCCCCGACCGCGCGTTCATAAAACTCGACCGGCCCGGCGCCGCCAATGATGCCATAAACATATCCAAGCTCGCGTAATCCCCACAGGCTCGCAATTAGCAGCGCCGTTCCGATTCCAGAGCCGCGCTCACTCGCCACCACTCCGGCCGGACCAAAGAACGCCTTGCGGGTGCATTCGTAACCAGCGAAGCCGATCACGCGGCCATGACGGGTAGCGATGACTACGGTTACTGGTTTATTAGCGAAGCCTACGGAAACTTCGTCGGCCCAGGCGACGGAAAAGTTCTTCTCGATGAATTCCCGTACCGGTGTCATCTCAAACGGCTGCGCGCGGCGGATGTTTACGCCTTCGTCCTTCAGTTGATCCAGTGACGGCACCTTCAGCAAATTGACGAGCAAATCAGGCATGGTGATCTCAGTTTAGCGAAGAACTTCGCGCGAGGCGAGGCTGAGCTTTTCCTGGTAGTGGTGCAGTTTGAATGTGGCACGCGCATCTTGCGCGTGATTCACGGGCGGGACGCCCGTGCCACTCTGTCAAACTGCGCCACTACCCTTTTCCTGCACCAGGACTTGAAACGATGCCGCCAGTCCGTGTGGCATGATCATCTCGCGCGCGCTGGTGCTCAGGCGTAAGGCCTCGACCTGATCCTGGGTTTGACTGAGCATCTCGGAGAGTCTCTGCAGGAGTCCTTCACTCAGCAGAAACTGATCCAGTCGCTCCAGCCTTACCGCTCGTAGTCCGGCCCGCCTGCCCACTTCCTTGATCTGTGTCCAGTCAACTGTCGAAGTCAGGTCTTGCTCTCCGGCTCTGGCGAGCGCGTTCGTGATCAGATGGTGGCGATGGAAAGCTCTTAGGGTTCCGTTGAAACTACCCGGCGAGTTGAGCAATTCACTTCGCTCAGCGCCATAATCCACTGTGATCAGGTAGCCGTGTGCAAACAATCCGGCCGCCCGCGAAATAAATTCTTCAGCCTCGAGATTGATCTCTGCGATCTGACCTTCAGAGAGTCGCAGTTCGATCCGTCCACAGTATTCGGCAACGGTCTCATCCGGATCACTCTCGACCCAAACGAAATCGGTCTGGTCCAGCCCGACGCAAAGCTCACGAAGCTTCCCGTTGCGCATGACCACTCGATGGACCGGAAACGCATCGATTAGTTCGTTCGAGAAGACAATTCCCACAACGGCCGGTTCGGCAACTTCAGGCAGAGATCGAAACATCACTCGATCGCCGAATTCCGAAACGCGCGTAGCTGATCTCGCACGCGCCTCAGCGCTGACTTCGTCGATTACATAACTGGTGGCCGAGAAGACTTCGGGGTGATGGGATTGGAGGCTCTTGAGGACGCCGTGCGCGAACTCGCCTCCACCGGCGCCGGCTTCAAAGATAGTCCAGGCCGGGGGCGATCCCATTTCAAAAAACAGTTCAGCGAACAACTTCGAAAAATACCAGGCGAAAGTGGCGGCAAACAACGGACTAGTTTCGGGCGCGGTGCGATAGTCGCCGGCTCTGCCCTGGGGAATTCGATCCAGCCGACAGTAATAACCTTCGCGCTCGTCATAAAGCGCCGCCTGCATCCAATCGTGAAAGCTGATCGGCCCGTCGCGCTCGATGCGCGCGCGCAGACGTTCGGCTATGGAAACGTCCGGCACTAACTCATCAGCCGGCATCGCTCAGTCGCCTTCCGGCTTCGGCTTTTCAAGGGTACGCGTAGTGCCGTCGGTCACGCTTGGCGGTTGAACGAACTCCGCAGTCTGCGGACCTCGTCTCCAACCCACGGTCGCGTTTGCTGCCGGCGGCGGCAGCGCTGATACGCGAGCCGGCTGTAGGGGAATCGCCGGCTGGGCATAGGAAGGATATCGAGGCGCCGGTGCGCCTTCCTCAAAGATCGCGGCAAAGAGCATTCGCAACGGTCCGCCAACAAAGCAGAGGATAGCAGACAGCGCGGCAAAGAATTCAAACATCAACTCTATTCGCCCGCCCGGTGCGAATGCCGAGAACACACCCATCAGCGGCACCAGAACCGCGCCGATCAGCATGAGCAGCGCGCCTTGCTTGACGCCCCTTCTGCGCGGAGAGATCTTCTGCTCGCCCTCAGGAACGGGATAATGTGGCAGCAGCCCCCTATTCGCCAGCAGTATCATTGCGCCTTCCATCGGGAAGCCGCAGCGCGAGCAAAATCGGAGCGCATCAGTAACTTGTTGTTGGCCGCATCGTGGGCAAAACATAAGAACAGTCTTCAGTGGTCACGAATCAGTTTGGATTCTTCGGCTCGTACCAGGTCAAACGTGGCTTTGGCGCTCCCCAGATAATGGCGCGCTCGCACTAATGTGTCCAGCAGCAACGGTTGCAATTGGGTGGCGCCGGCCGGCGCCATGATTTCTCTTGCGAGGTCATCGTCGCTCTGGAAAAGTTCGAAGCCGCGTTTGCGGGTCGCCTCGACTTCGCGCAGATAATCAGAAACTTTCTCCGGCGTCGACAATGTCTCCGGCAGCGTCCACTCAAAGGGATCGTCCCAAAGGTTCGTGGTGAGGCCGCCGAAAGTCTGTTCGACGACGGCGGCGCTCCGCAGAACCTGTTCGCCGCACGATTGCGCCGGCCTCGAATTTGACGATCGATAATAGAGCAGCGCCGGCGAAATCGCGCGGATCAATTCACGCGACTCCTGATGAAGCTGCGAAAACTGCCGATCGAGATCCGCGATCAGTTTATCCATTGAATCCGAAGAGTAGTTGAATCAATGAATCAATCTGCTGTCAAAACTATTTCGTGCGCCGATGCTCCGTAAGACCATTATCGTGGCGACGTGGGCGGATGTGGCTGAATCGTGACACGAGACGGAACCGGATTCAGGTTTTCCGCTTTCTGCTCGAACGGCAGGTCTTTTATTGCGTCGAATTCGCGGTCGCGGGCAGCGACGTACAGCCGCAGCGCCAGGAATAGAATGCCAAACGCAGCTACGATCCAGACCGCGGCCCAGATGATCGCGGGAATACCGGTCGCATTGCGCATGTTCAGCGCGTCAGTCGGAATGGTCGGCGCAAACGGCGACGAGAGGAACAATACGTTTTTGAGATCGAGCAGCGCGTTTAAGACGCATTGCACGGCCAGCAGGCTGACTACGAAAGTCGCCACGCGCGCCGAAGCAAATCGCGCGACGGCGACTAAGCCAATCGCCAAAGCGACGCCGGCAACCAACGTGAATGGAACTCCGCTCAGCGAATTCCATGAGCCGCCCAACAGCGGCTTGAATAATCCAAACACCGTCGTCAGCACCAGGATCAGCACCGCTGAGCCCAGCAGCACGACGCGCGCGGCCACCGCCCGGCGAATCAACACCAGCAAGATCGCGCCGAAGGTCATCGCGCCAAGATAGCCGGCGCTCGACACCAGCATCTGTGAAAACACGCCGCCCTGGGTCGTGTAGGTCTCGCCGCTGGCGTTCATCGCGACGCTGAGACTTTGCACCGAGTTGCCGGTCACTAGCGCCGCGATCGCGTGCCCACCCTCGTGGATGAACGTAACGAAGATACGAAACGGATAGCCAAGAATTTCAGCAAAGGGAATGAACCACAACGCGATCGACAGAGCCGCGGCCAGCAAAAGCGTGGTTGCTTGCGGCCGGGCATCGTCGGAAACTCTATATTTCATTCGTAAATCCTCCGCGCCTTCGGTCTATGCCACGATCATGAACGTCGAACGTGCTCAACTGGTTCCTACGGATTTGCTTCGCGTTGATAGTCGCCCGATTTCCCGCCCGTCTTTGATTCGAGACGGATGTCGGTAATCGTGATCGCTTTGTCCAGAGCCTTGCACATGTCATAGACAGTCAGCGCGGCCACGGAGACGGCCGTGAGCGCTTCCATCTCGACTCCGGTCTGTGCGCGCGTGGTAACTTCCGCTTCGAGATACACGCCGCGGTCTTGCAACTCGGCGCGCACTTCGACGTGCGTCAGCGGCAACGGATGACAAAGCGGGATCAATTCGGCGGTGCGCTTTGCCGCCACGATGCCGGCGAGCCGGGCGGTTTCCAGCGGATCACCTTTTGGCGTGGTGTGATTTCGAATCGCGGCCACCGTCTCAGCCGACATCAACACGCGTCCCGAGGCGATTGCCCGGCGGGCCGTAACCGGCTTTTCACTGGTGTCAACCATCCTGGCGCGACCTTGTTCGTCCAGATGAGTCAGTTGGCTCATGTCTTGTCCTTCTGCAATTGGCTTTGCTCAGGAGAATTCCGCTTGCTTTTCGCGGAGCATATCAGAATAATTCCCGCACGAAAATCCATTCGCCCGATGACACACGTAAAGTTGGTGATTTTCAAAATCAGGCAGCTTGGCTCCAGGAGGCTTAAACGTGTTCGAGACTGATAGAGAAGTTCTGGATTGGTACGAGCGCCAACCGCGCGCGCTGACTAAGGAATTTGTCGACAGCGTTCCCTGGCGCGAGATTTCCAACCACGAGTTGAACCCCGCATTCGTGCCGGTGCTCATCTATATGCGCGACGTTGAATACTTCACTGAGATCTACTACCACGAACTAATGCGCACGCCCACCGGCAGAGATCCGATTATCAAGAAGTTCATGGATCGCTGGAACGCCGAAGAGAGCCAGCACGCCGAGTTGTTGAACCGTTTTCTCAACGAGGCCGGTGTTCCCAGCACCGAGAAGTGGCGGGCTGAAGCGAAGGCGAAGATTCCCTGGCGCTATACGATTGAAAGCTACATTCTTGACTATTCGCTGACGCCGTTCGGTAAGTACTTTCACGCCGCGCACATGGTCTGGGGAACGATTAACGAGATCACAACCCTACAGGGTTACCGTCGCCTGTCCCACCTGGCGCGGCATCCAGTCCTGACACACCTACTCGGCTCAATCATGCAGGAAGAATCGGTTCATTCCAGCTTCTTCTGGAACATGGCGCGGGTGAAGTTGAGTCAGGCAAAGTTTTCGCGCGAACTGGCCCGGTTCATCATCAACCGCTTCTGGACGCCGGTGGGCCAGGGCGCAAAGCCTGTGAGCGAAACCAACTACCTCATCACCACTCTGTTTCGTGGACAGGAAGGTCTGGAGTTCTTTAATCGCACCGTGGAGAGCAGAGTCGCGCGCCTGCCCGGCTTCGCAGGATTCTCGGCTTTGACTGAGAGGTTGGCGCCGATTGTGCAGACATAAGTCCCGCGCGGCTGGTTGTTGAAGAGGACGGAACCGCAAAGAGCGCAAAGCGATCTCGCAAAGACCGCAGAGAATTATAGATTGTTTACTAGCGTTTGATTCCCTGTTTGAGTTGGACCACGTTGAAGTTCATGAGCAACCCCAGTTTGCAATTTGAGAGTTTGAGGTAGGTCATTAACTTTGCGAGATGAATATCCGCTAGTGCTTCGACTGACTTGATCTCAATTATTAGCTTTCCTTCAACCAACAAATCGACCCGATAGCCGCATTCAAGTTTCACTTACTCATAGACAAGCGGGAGAGGCTTTTGCTTTTCA
>DATGVD010000634.1:0-2460 GCA_035300785.1 Pyrinomonadaceae bacterium
GGATCTGATTCAAAAAGGTTTGATTTCGAAAGAGGACGGCAACGGCTTCATCCGCAGACGCAGCGCCGGGAAGCATCTAACCAGAGCCAGCAATCAGGGAATTCGTCTGGCAAACACTCCGGCTGTGAGTTAGCTGGCCTGTCAGCTCTCTCGCGAGAATTGGATTACCGCGCGCTGCCACGCGGCGCGAAATGGATAGCAGTAGACGAGCACGACCCCGGCGACCCCCCCGGCGCGGAGCATGTCGATCCATTCTCCGGTGCGGATCGTAATGATGAATCCCATCAAGGCGATCGCGCCGCCGATCGATGCGCATTGAATCGTCGTGTCCTGCAGGGTCTTGAGGAGTGCTGATTGGCCTTTGACGGCGACGATATCTCGCAGGCGCATTGCCGCAAACTTTGTTCGTCGCAGCACGAACACGCCCAGGGCACAAACCAAAATCGCAATCCACAGTCCCATCACGATCGCCGGATCGCCGGGGCGGCGAACAGATTTTGCGGCGAAGAAAGCAATTGCCAGCAACGCGACTGTCAGCAATAGAAAGCCGACAACCACCAGCATTGCGGTGCGATGTCGGCGAGCCAGCTCGTTCGGATCGGCGGAGTTTCTAGTCATCACGGGGCTGTTTGCCCGAGTGGGAGAGTATCAAGGCTTAGGTGTCGGCGTCTGATTTGGGCGCGTTCCCGGCATCGCGTTAGGCGAAGTAGTCGGCTGAGGTTGGGTGACGGGCGTGCGCTGTGGCGTCCGTTGAATTACCGGCTGGACGCCTTCCGGAAGCGTGCCATTGTTGGCAAGCGCTTTATCGATCAAGTCATTTCCGTCACCGTGTTTGGTGATTAGAATACCGTCGCGGCTGGTCGTGACGTCAGCGCTGCCCGTGAGCTGCTGCATCATATTCTGCATGAACGTGGGCTTCTCGCACGGAGGCATGGTCTTTCTGATCGGATCCGGTTCGGGAATCGCAGCGCCGATGATGTTCAATTGATCTTTTGCTTTCTCGATGAAATCGCTGTTCGGATAATCGCGAACCAGTTCCTGAAAAAGCTTTGCCGCCTCGTCCGGCTCTTCTTCCAGCTGGTACGTCCAGCCCAGCCGGAACAAAACCTCATCCATCAAGCAGAAGTTCGGATACTTGTCGACAATTTCCTGTAACCGGGATTGCTCGCCCTTCAGTCCGCCCTTGATGCCCTTGCTGGTGACGTACTTTTGGCCATAGAACCTGGCGATATACAGGCTGTGCATCGCGAGATTGTCCTGCACTTCACGCAAACGCAGTTCAGCATCAGGCCGCAAGGCCGTTTTCGTACACTGCTGCATCATTACTTTCAGACGTTGCTCGGCTTTGCGCGCGTGCGTGATGTCGCGATCTGAGAGCCCCATCTGGCGCATCTCGGTTTCTGCGACTTTCATCATTGCGTCGCAAGTCAGCGCATCCGTCGGAAAGTATGTGAGCCAGTCCTGATACGCTTGTCCCGCCTGGATCAGCGAGCTGGTCGTGCCTTCCAAATAAAATGAATCCGCGATTGCCAGCTTGGCCATCGGCAGGAAAGGTGAATCCGGATAGGTGGTGATGATCGTGGTGAAAAGCAGGCGGCCGGTCTCATGATTACCCTTACGTACTTCCTTTGTAGCCTCCGTGAAGAGTTCGCGGTCGCGACCCGGCGCCGACCCGGTCAATAGTTCACTGTACTTCTCGCCGCTTTTGCCGGGCAGCAGTCCAAACAACCGACGCTTGCCCTTTTCGGGTTTTGGATGATAGTTGGAAGCTGTCTCGGAACCTGCCTTGCGCGCGCCGGCGGTCGCTTGCAGGCCTGCCTCGACTCGCGTGTTCAATTCCGCGACTGATTCCTCGAGCGTATCCAGCTTGGAACTGTCGTACTTTTCCGATTTGTCCTCTTTGGAATGTAAATCGTTGACTTCGCTCAACACCGAACCGACTTCCTTGTCCAAACCGCGCAGGCGCTCGCGCGGATCGTCGGGATTCTTCTTCTTATCACCGGTATCCTTCGCGTTTATCGCCGCGATGGCGCTGTCCAGAGAGCGGCGCATCGCTTCCAGCTTGGAACGCATTACGTCCAGCCGCTGCATGTTGGATTGGCCGCTTTGAATTGAAGTCTTGCCGCCCTGCGCGAACGCAGCGGCCGCGATTGATAGAATTAGAACGCTGATGGCCAGCGCCAGAACGAGCGGGTTCAGCAAGCCGAGATGGGGAACCTTTCGCACTAAAGAAAGAGACATCGAAAAAACCTCCAAAACAAATCGTGCAAAGTTGAATTCTAGACTGAATGCCGGGTGATTAGCTAACGAGCTCGACCGAGAGGCGTTCAGAGGGCCAACTCTAATTACGCTCTTTCAGTCGAAACATTCTGGTCAAACAAAAAGCCCGACTAAAGTCGGTACTCTGAACCCGTGTTTTTTAGACCCACAACACCGTAGCCTCGCGCAATCTGCGCAACG
>DATGVD010000635.1:0-4514 GCA_035300785.1 Pyrinomonadaceae bacterium
ACCAGATTGCCGAAGGCGATATGGTAGCCACGCGTTGCAGCGTGCGCGGCAAACATGCGGGCGACAGTCTGGGATTCGCCGCGACTCAGGCTCCGGTCGACTTCACCGGAGTCACGATCACGCGAATCAAAGACGGCAAGACTGTCGAAGCCTGGAACAACTTTGATTTTATGAGGATGTACAAGCAACCGGGAGCGATCTAGTGTTCTGGTGAGGATCGTGTTGGCCAGCGTTGAGTGTTCTTTCGTGATTTGGGCATCGTAGTGCTGTGCTGCATCGAATCTGACGCCGGCGCGCTCTCATGTGATGTATCTCCCGCTTTCGCGCGCTCATCGAAACTACTAATTCCCGCCCAAAAAATTCTCCCGCACATAACGCACGGTGTCGTTGAGCGTATCGCCGGGATCGCGGGGCACGAAGCCGAGTTCGCGGCAGGCTTTGGCATTATTGAAGTACCAGAAGTACTCGGCCATTTCGATTGAGTCGGCCTCCAGCGGCGACGTCAGGTTCCACTGCCGGAACAGCGAGTCGATCACCTGCGCGCCGGTGATCGCGACCTGAGAAGGAAACGCCAGCCGCGGTGAAGCAACCTTTGTCAGCCGCTGCAGTCGATCGAAAAACTTCAGGAACGTCCAATTCACCGCGCCGAGCAGATAGCGCTGGCCGTTCCGGCCCTTCTGCATAGCCACGCGAAACGCTTTCGCCGTGTCGCGCACATCGACGAAGTTCAAGCCGCCGTTGGGCACTGCAGTGATTTTGCGCGCCATGAAATCCAGCACGACCTTGGTCGAACTCAGACGATCATCCCCGGGGCCGAGCAGCAAACTCGGATTCATGATCACGAGGCGCAGCCCCGGGCCGTGGAAACGTTCCAACGCGGCCATCTCCTGATAGGCTTTGCTGGCGTAGTAAGGCCAGCGCGCGATGATGTCCAGGGGCGGCGGATAGGTTTCGTCAGGTGTGATGTCGCCCTTTTCAGTCACCGCAATCGTGCCGCTGCTCGACGCCAACACAATAGTTTTCACGCCTGCCTTCTTCGCAGCGTCACACAACAGACGCGTGCCTTCGACATGCAGCTTGTACATTTCGCGCGCGTCGTCTTTCTCGCGCGAAACCTTTCCGGCGAGATGATAGATTTCGGTGACGCCGTCAACGGCCCGCGTTACATCCTCGGCGTTGGTGACTGAGCCTTCGATGGTGTCGACGGCCAATCCCGTAAGCCATTCCGGGATCGAAGTGGCCATGACGCGAAGATCTTTCTGACCCGATTCGACCAGCTGCCGGACCAGATGCGCGCCGAGAAAGCCCGTGCCACCGGTGATCAGGGTTGTCGCTGGAACCTTCTTGACGATGGCCGCGTGCTTTTTCGTGCTCTGCTTCGGCACGATCTGCGCGGTGCGTTTTCTAGAAGTTGCCATAAAAAGTGATGAGCAATGAGTAATGAGTGATGAGCAAAAGAAATCAAGCTCTAAATGCGGCGCGCCTACGTTCAACGGATGCGCGCAAGCCGCCGAGTATCTGACCCACCTCGTTAGCTTGACGCATCATTCCGCTAAACGAATCGGAGTCAATGTAGCCAACATCGAGAGCGACATAAAGCTGCGAACGCAGCTCAGCGCAAGACCCCTTAGCTATAGAAAGGAATTGATGGAATTCAGTTGGCCGACCTCGTTCAAATCCCTCGGCGATGTTCGACATAATCGAGACCGCCGCACGACGAATCTGATCCTTCAGCCCAAAATCTGAGGCGAACTTTCCCACGTTACTGATCTTGTAGATATTCGACGTGAGTTTTCGAGCTTTCTGCCAGGCAATAAAATCTTCAAACCTTTCGATCTTTTTCGACATCTCGTCCTCCTTTGGTAAGGCAAAAAGGTTGCACTCATCACTCGTTACTCATGACTCATCACTAGCTCTTCGTCGCCCGCGTCGATGCGCGCGCGCCCGCTGCGGCGGTCCGCTTTCCATTGTTCGCGCACCGCTTTCGCGTCGAACTTTTCATTCGTGCGGTCGCGCAGATTGACGATGTCATGCTGCAAGCGCGCCGCGATCAAGCGATACGCTTCGGCGCGGGCCATGCCGCGCGTCATCTCCTCGAGTTCGTCGTACGTTACGAAGCGACCGACCTGCGCGCCCACGTCGCGGCTCTTTAAAATCGTCGATCCCTTCGGAAACGCTTCGTAAGTTCCCCGCAAGTAAACCGGTAGGATGCCAACGCGCGACGCGAGCGCCAGATAACCAATCACCGGCTTAAAGTCGGCCATGAGGCCGGTCATCGAGCGCGTGCCTTCGGGAAAGATCAGCGCGTTGTAACCACGATCGAGGAACGAGCGCGCGTGCCGCAGAGATTGTCTAAGGGAGCCCGAGCGCTCCATCGGCACCAGATTCGTAAAGTTTTCCATGTAAGCGCGCTTGTATTTCGTGTCGAAAAAATAATCGGCGGCCGCGAGCGCCACCAGGTCCTCGCCCGCGTCGCCCAAAGCCATCTTCACCAACCCCATGTCCAGATGCGATTGGTGGTTCGCCGCGACGATGAAATTAGTGTGATATGGGATGTTCGTCTGGCCTTCGTATTTCGTGCGCAGCAGGCGCTCGTACAGCGCGCGTTGCACCAGGTCGACGCCCTTGTTTCCAATCGTGCGCACAAACTCAGGAATGCGAATCTCGTCGTCGCGCGTCTCTGCTTCGACTCTGACTCGCGTCTCCTTCCGAGCTGGTCCGGAGCGGTTAACTACGGTCAGAAGCTCGCGCACATCCTGAACTTCGTTGAGGCGCTCCGGCGCCTTTAAAGATCCGCCCGCGTTCTCAATCGCCGTGGCGAGTTCGACAAACATCAAGCTATCAAAGCCCAGGTCACCCAGCCGCGAATTGACCGAAACTTCATCAAGCGATCGGTTCGCCACGGACGCGATGATGCTGCGCAGCCAGGCGGCGTCGGCCGTAATTTCTTCACCACCGCCTCCGGTCTTGGAAGCCTGCACGCCTTCCTCGATCTTCTGCAGGATCTTCAGCGCTTCGCTGCGTTTGACTTTGCGTGTGGCCGTGCGCGGCAGCTCTTCATCGGTGAAATGCAGCAGTTTGACGCGCTTGTAATACGGCAGCGTGGTCGACACTTCGCGAAAGTGCTCTTCGATCTTTTGTCGCACTTCGGCGCGGGTCAGCGCGATGTCATGTTCTTCGTTGGGGACGACGATGCACGCGACTTTCTCGCCGATGCCGTCGGGCAGGCCAATCACGCTCATCTCTTTAATGTAGGGTGAATCCTGGTAAACTTCTTCGACCTCATCGGGGTAGACGTTTTTGCCATTTGTGTCGACGATGATGTCCTTCGAGCGGCCCACCAGAAATAGATTGCCTTCGTCGTCGATGCGTCCGAGGTCCCCGGTGTAAAGCCAACGGTCGACCAGCGCTTCGCGCGTCGCCTCTTCGTTGCCAAAGTAACCGAGCATCACGTTTGGTCCGCGCGCGATGACTTCACCGACGCCGCTCGCGTCAGGATCAGCGATGCGAACTTCAACACCGGGGAGCGACTTGCCAACCGTTCCGGCCAGCACGCGATTCTCCGGTCGCGTAACGGTCAATACTGGCGAGGCTTCAGTCAGGCCGTAGCCTTCAAGAATCGTAAAGCCAAGCCCCTGAAAATCACGCTGCACCTTGTCATTCAACGCGGAGCCGCCGCTTATGAAATAGCGTATGCGGCCGCCCAGACCTTCATGAATCGGATAGAAGAAAGCCTGCCCGAGATTCAAAGGCGTGTTGTCGCGCAGCCACGCGTTGAACTTCATCATCAGGTCGGCCATTTCGCCGATCCACTTGCCGCGTTCGTGCAAACGATTCTTGATTCGTCGATGCAGCAACTCCCAAAGCGCGGGCACGCCGACCATCCCGGTGACGTGGCCGTTCTTAATCGCTTTCGCGAGATGGTCGCTCGTCAACTCGGGCAGGTAAGTGATCTGCGCGCCGCGACTCAGCGGCGTTAAGAAGCCGGTCGAGAACTCGAAGGTGTGATGAAGCGGCAGTACGGAGAGCACGCCGTCGCTCGTGTCCATGTCAAAGACAGAGGACAGCATTGAGACCATGCTGGTCAGATTGCGATGCGAGAGCATCACGCCTTTTGGGCGGCCCGTCGTGCCGGAAGTGAAGATTAGCGACGCTACCGTCTGGGCCGTTACGCGTTGCGGCAAAAGCGCGATGCGCGCACCTTCGGTCTTCTCGTCAGGCATCTCAAAGACATCGTCAAAAGTCCACAGCTTGATCGCATCGAGCCCGGCTGTCTTCAGCTTCTCCGGCAGGTCCGAATGCTCTTCTTTCAGCTTCGCACTGATCACGATGCCAGAAGCTTCACCAGCACGCGCAAAGTTAATAATCTCATCGGTTGAGCTTTCTGGATCGACCGGGATGCAGGTGGCGCCGGCCTTCAGCACGCCGAAATACGTCATGCCCCATTCCGGGGCGTTGTGACTAAAGAGCATCACGCGATCGCCGGACTTGATGCTGTTGCTCGCAAAGAAACC
>DATGVD010000636.1:0-6463 GCA_035300785.1 Pyrinomonadaceae bacterium
AATTGTGGCAGGAAGCGAAAGCTACTCAGCAATGAGTTCGCGCGAGGAATAAGAACTCATTTTCCATTTGTCATTATTTGTCATTTCTCATTACTCCCTTCTCCCTTTGGGAGTGAGAAGGGTCGGGGATGAGGGGCGGAGCTGATGAGAGCCGAAGCCGTAAGCCCCTCTCCCCAACCCTCTCCCAGGGGGAGAGGGAGTTCAGAAAAATGAGATATGGAAAATGAGAGAATCCCCTCGCCTTCCACCGGCGTTTGCTTTCCCGCTCAGTGCTTCACAAACACCGATTCGACTTCCTCGCGCTTCGGCTCGGCCTGCTCGCCCTGGCCACCAGCGTAATCAATAGGCTGATCTGAAGAGAGAATTCCCGCGACTCGCATCTTGAATTCGTCCGGGTTCGAGGCGTTGTGGACCGCCTCTTCCAGAGAAATTTGCCGCGACTGCAACAGCTTAAATAGCGACTGATCGAAGGCCTGCATCCCGTATTGCGACGCGCCGTTGGCGATCGCTTCGCGAATCATATAGGTTTTCTCTTCGTTGATGATGTAGTCGCGAATCAGACCCGTCGAAACCATCACCTCGATCGCGGGCACGCGGCCCGAACCTTTCGCGGCGCGCACCAGACGCATCGAGATTACAGCTTTCAGAATGCCCGCCAGTTGAATGCGCACGGATTTCTGCTGATGCGAAGGAAACGACGAAACGATGCGGGTGATAGTCTCAGTCGCATCCAGCGTGTGCAAAGTCGAAAGCACCAAATGGCCGGTTTCGGCCGCAGTCAAAGCAGTTTCGATCGTTTCCTGGTCGCGCATCTCGCCGACCAGAATCACGTCCGGATCCTGGCGCAGCGCGCCGCGCAACGCTTCGGCAAACGAACGCGTGTCTACGTCAACTTCGCGTTGCGTCACGAACGCCTGCTTGTCTCGATGCAAAAACTCAATCGGATCTTCGATAGTCACGATGTGTCCCGAACGCGTAGAGTTGATGCGATCGATCATCGCCGCCAGGGTCGTCGACTTTCCCGAGCCGGTCGAGCCCGTCACCAGAATCAAACCGCGCCGCTCGTCGGCGATCCGATCGATCACCGGCGGCAGGCCGAGCGAAGTGGCATTTCTGGTCTTATCGGGAATCACGCGCAGCACGATACTGACCGCGCCGCGTTGCTGAAAGATGTTCGCGCGAAATCGGCCCAGGCCGTTGACGCTGTACGCAATGTCGACTTCCGAAACTTCCTTCAGTTTCTGTTTCTGCCGATTCGACATCATCGAAAACGCCATGTCGAGCGTGTCTTCCGGCGACAGGCGCGGCGCGTCCGCGACCGGATGCAACTCGCCGCCGATGCGCATGACGGGAAACGACCCGGCCTTCAGGTGCAAATCGGACGCGAGGTGAGCGCTGGCATTTATGAGCAGATCGTCAATCTTGAAAGGCATGGAGACGTTAGTCCTTGTGGTGGCTACTGAGTTGAGTTATCGAAGAGGGGAAAGGGCAAAAGCCGAAGTTCTAATGGGGTCAGGTGATGCCAGCCCGGGTGACCACAAGCATCATACTTGGTCGCGCGATAAGGCGTCAACGATTTTGCTTTAGGGGTAGCTTAGAGCTCAAGCTTTAGCTTGCTCCCAGGCCTTGCCCAAAAAGTCGATCCAATCTGGAACGAGCCGGTTAGTACTGGGAACGCGGGCGCCCTCGCCCGCTATGAGCGCGAAGCGCGAAACAGCTACAGCGTCAAAAAGCTTGAGATTGAGCGTGCTGCGCACGCTGTGCGGGCGAGAGCGCCCGCGCTCCCAGTATTAGCTTGTCTGTTAGTCTCATCACTTCTTGTACAAGGATTTGCTCCGAACCATCAGCGACCTAAAGGTGGAACTCTGAAACCTAACTAACGATCCGTCCAAATCCGCGCCAGCTGTTGCGATTATGCCATTCGATGATGACGTCGCTGGCGCCGATTTCGTCCCACCAGGCGGCGAATTCCGCGCGCGAAATATAGAACGAAGTCGGCGCTACCAGATGATCGAAGACGATCGTGTGCTGCTCTCGCCAGCCAAATCCGGCGATCGCGCTCAGGTAATCGTTGTAGAAAAGACTACGAGCCAGCGCCTTCCCCCGCGCTGAGCGATTCAACGGACCGTAAACCAATTTCGTCGCGGCGAACACGATCGCGGCCGGCAACTTTGAAAGTTGCAGCAACGCGCGCGGATTCATGCGTGACGTGCGAGCGCGCAGCGGATTCACCCAGCGCGTGATCCATTCGTTGTTCTCTGCGCCATAGACCCAGGCCGAGATGTGGCCGCCGCGCTTAACCTTTGAAGCGAGCGACTTGAACCCCGCGCGCGGATCTGGCAAGTGATGCAGCACGCCTACTGAGAATGCGTAATCAAACACGCGGGCGAACGGCAGGTTGAAAATGTCGGCCTGCACAATGTGCGCATTCGGCAACTCGCGCGTCGCCGCGTACGCGGTTTCGACTGCGTCGCTTAAGTCGACTCCGATCACGTCGCGCGCGCCCCACTGCGCCGCGAGTTGCGTATGACGTCCTTTGCCGCAACCGCCTTCGAGCACCAATTTGTCTTTGAAAAACTCAGGCCTAACCGGCGCCAGCCAGCCGAGGAATTGTTGTTCGTACTTCTCGTCCGTCTGCGTGAAGTGTTGCCACTGCCAGCCGAATCTCTCGGCCGTCGCGGCCTTGTCTTCGGCGACGCCTTCGATCGAAGCAAAGCGCGGCACGCCGCGAACAACTGGCCATCGCGTCCTGCACGACGCGCATGAAAGCTCGGCTTCCATGATCTCGGATGCGTCGCGCCGCTCAACATCAGCGACCTCAACGGCGCCGGAGCACGCCGGACAGCAAAGATATTGGAGTAGTCGTTCCTTCACGAATCACTTCGTTGCGCGGCCGTTGTGGGTCAGTTTAGACTTCAAGGTTTAGCTTGCGTCTGTAGTAGTCAGCAACCTAAAGGTTGAACTCTGAACGCAAATCCACCCACGACTCGCGGCCTCTGTTGGGTTCCGATTCAAAGCGGTAATATGGCACATTCATCAAGGTTTCAGCGAATCAAACACGCCGCCTGCGACAAGCGCAAGAGCTTGCAATCGCGGAGTGTTTCCCTGATTCTTAAGCCGCGAATGCAATCCGAAGGAACGAAATCGAGGCGCGCGCCGGCGCAGCTCTCCGCCATCAGCCTGGGGATCGTCTGCCCGATGGCCAATGAAGAGATTTCTGCCGCGGCGTTTGTGAGCGAGGTGCTGGAGAAATGCCGTCAGGAAGGTTTCAAGTCGGTCACCTTCTTTGCAATCCTCGACCGAAAGAGCACGGACCAAACGCGCAACATTCTGGACAACCTCGCCAGGCGACAAACTGATCTGCGGGTTGTGTGGGCGCCACAAAATAAATGCGTGGTTGATGCGTACCTGGTGGGATATCACGAGGCATTGACGGCCGGCTGTGATTGGGTTTTAGAAATAGACGCCGGCTTTAGCCATCAACCATCGGATATTTCTCAGTTCTTCACGCGAATGCGCGAAGGCTACGACTGTGTTTTCGGCAGCCGCTTTTGTCGCGGTGGCAGCATAAAAGAAAGTTCGCTGCGCCGGTATCTAATTAGCCGCGGCGGGTCGATCGTGAGCAATGCACTGCTGGGAACTTCGCTTAAAGATATGACCGGCGGATTTGAGTTGTTCTCGCGCTCCACTTTGCAGCACGTGCTGGACAAAGGCATTCGTTCGCGCGGCCCGTTTTTTCAAACTGAGATCAAAGCCTATTGCCGGCGTCTTAAAGTCGTCGAAGTGCCGATCCAATATCGCGGCGCCAGTCATCAGGTCGGCAGCGCCGCGCTGAAAGATTCGTTCAGCAACCTCTGGCGACTGTTTCAACTAAGACTACAGGGCGAGTTGTGAGTTCCGCGAACGCCGCGGCTAACCGATGCCTGATCACTTAGAACAAAAGACCGCAATCGTGGTCACTTCGATCGCCGGGCCGAACGCCCCGCTGCAGGCGTTGGCGCGCGGTTGCCGCGAGCGGGGCCATACCTTCATCGTCATCGGAGATGCGGCGAGCCCTTCGGATTTTTCACTCGAAGGCTGCGATTTCTTTGGTCTGAAACAACAGCACGAGCTTGGATTGAAACTCGCGACCCAGTGCCCGACGCGTCACTACGCCCGCAAGAACATTGGCTATCTGCTGGCGATGCGTGCCGGCGCCACGCTGATCATCGAGACTGACGACGACAACACACCCTATGAAACGTTTTGGCGCCAACGCACCCGCGGGCAGACCGTCCGCGCGGCCACCGAGGCCGGTTGGCTGAACGTGTATCGCTACTTCACGGACGCGTACGTATGGCCGCGCGGCTTTCCGCTGAATCGAATCAACGCGCCACAAACGGCGTTCGATGAACTCGCCACGCTTAACATTGACGCTCCGATCCAGCAGGGGCTGAGCGATGTGGATCCAGACGTCGATGCCATCTATCGGCTCACCCAAACGGCGCCGGTGTCGTTCAGCCGAGACCGCCGCGTGGCGCTGAAGCAGAATGTGTGGTGCCCTTTCAACAGCCAGAACACGACGTGGTGGGCCGACGCTTTCCCTCTGCTCTACTTGCCGGCGTGTTGCACTTTTCGCATGACGGATATCTGGCGCAGCTTCGTCGCGCAGAGGATCGCCTGGGAAAACAATTGGTCGCTGCTGTTCCACGAACCGAACGGCGAGCAAGCGCGCAACGAACACGATCTAATGCGCGACTTTGCCGACGAAATTCCCGGCTATCTTCGCAACACGGAGATATGCGAAGCGCTCGGCCGGCTGAAATTACGAGCAGGAATCGAACACCTCGGCGAGAATCTTCTGATTTGTTATGAAGAGCTTGTGAGCAAAAGCGTATTTGATCCCAAAGAGCTGAAACTGGTCGAAGCCTGGCTCAGCGATTTCGAGCAAATCCAATCCGAATCGCGCGGAAATCGAGCAACGCCGGCTTGAGTTCGGCGAGCGGAAAAGTTTTGGAGTTTAACCTTTGAGGCTGATACTTTGACTTGCTGGGTCGAGAAACGAGAAGTCGCGCCAGTTTACCCGCCACGCAAGAACTACCGCGAAGCGGTTGATAGAACAAAGCCCAAGGTTGCCGTTTCGGCTACCTTGGGATCCCAGCCAATGATGCGGCCGCAACCCTGTGAGGGTTGCGGTCATCGCGAATGACCCGTGACCCAACGTAGCCTTCGGCAACGTTGGGCTGGAGGGCCTAAACCGCTTCGCGGTTCCTGGGTTCATTCAAACTAGACCATTACTCATCGGCACATTCCTTTGCGGCCTTCGCGCATTTGCGTGATATATTTCGCGCTCCGCATTTTCGTTTCAAAGAACGATAGATGCCAGACGAACAAACAGCTCGCGACCAGCGCGTCCAGTGGGCGAAGGTCATCGACCACACCCGCTGCATCGGCTGTCATGCGTGCACGACGGCCTGCAAGTCTGAAAACGTCGTGCCGATTGGCGTCACGCGCACCTACGTCAAACACGTTGACGTCGGTGTGTTCCCACAAGTGCGCCGCGCGCATCAGGTGACGCGTTGCAACCAATGCGCGCACGCGCCGTGCGTGACCGCGTGTCCGACGACCGCGATGTTCAAGCGCCCGGACGGCATAGTCGATTTCGACAAATCAATCTGCATTGGCTGCAAAGCCTGCATGGCTGCCTGTCCCTACGATGCCATCTTCATAAACCCCGAAGATCATTCGGCTGAGAAGTGTAACTTCTGCGCGCATCGCATCGATGTCGGACTGGAACCCGCTTGCGTCGTCGTCTGCCCAACGCAGGCAATCCTGATTGGCGACATGAACGATCAGTCATCGTACGTGGCGCAGATCATTAATCGCGAAGCTGTAAACGTTCGTCGTCCTGAAAAAGAAACGCTGCCCAAGCTTTTCTATAAGGGCGCGCATCAGGCGACGCTCGATCCGCTGGCCGCGCGCCGCCCGGAGGCCGGACTGTTTATGTGGAGCGAGCAGCAGCAGTCGAGCGAGCACGTCGTCTCTGGCAACCCGACTTTCAATAACAGTTCGGCCGCAGCGCTGCTGAGTTACGACGTCGCGCATTCGATTCCGTGGGACTGGCGCGTAAGTCTGTACACCTGGACGAAAGGAATTGCGGCGGGCGTTTATCTGGTCGCGGCGCTGTTGGTTCTCTTCGGGTTCCTGCGGGCGGACAACCCGATCTGGTTGTGGGTGACGCCGGTCATTTCGGGCGCGTTTCTCGGTATCACGGGTGGGCTATTGCTTTGGGACCTCGAACATCCGTCGCGCTTTTATATGATCTTCACGCGGCCACAGTGGAAGAGTTGGCTGGTGAAGGGCGCGTTCATCATTGCCGGATACTCCGCCGTGCTGGCAATTCACTTCTTTGTTAGTGTGCTCAAACCGGTTGGTACCGGTTCGATTGACTGCTGGATTTGTGTTACTCCCTGGTCGGAACGCG
>DATGVD010000637.1:0-5313 GCA_035300785.1 Pyrinomonadaceae bacterium
TCCACGCCCACCTTGGAAGCGACTTCGTTAGTTGAAGCAACGATGCCGTGACGCTCGCGCACGGGCTCGCGCGAGGCAGCGTGAGTGCTCCGCACATTCTGAGTCTGGAGAACCAATGACGATGAGACCGCGACTAAAAGAAAGGCTGTCGCGATTCGCCGAATCGTTCTGCCGTTGATTGTTTCTCTCATAACAGTAATTTCCTTTCGAGATTTACTTTGGCGAATCAGCGCGGTGCTGCCTGATGTGCTCGACTTGCCTTCGCTCCGTTAGGAGCGAGATGTTTATAGCACGCGTCGTCCCGGATCGATCTTAAGCTCCTTTAGGAGCGATATCTTCACTCGCGTCGGTCCTCAATGAACACTGGAAGCGAATGCACATTCCGCTCCTAAAGGAGCTTGACGAAATCAGGAATTGCCCGAAGCTATAAACATTCGGCCCCTACGGGGCGAACATAGGCTTTCCGCACAACTGCGCGGCAGAGCCGCAGATTGAAGCTAAATTACTCCTTCGAATCTTCCCGGCGACAGCAAATTCTGCGGATCGAGTGCGGACTTCACTCGCGCCATCAATTCAGCAGCCGATCCAAAACCGCCCCAGGCGTCGAACTCGTTCTTGATTTCGATCGGCGCGCTTTCGACGACCAGATTGCCGCTCAGAGTTTCCGCTTTCTGGCGCAGGCGTTCCAGCGCGCGCACGGCCTCGCGATGATACACCGGAGGTTTCGCGATCGCACGCAAACGCCCGTCACCCACTCCGGCATGCCACATCAAAGATGGATGCGAAGCTTCGTCCGTCTCAAGCGCGGCCACTTCATTTACGAACGAAACCAGATCGCCGGGCCGCAGACTGGCTCGCCAACTCAAGTTGTCCGCCAGACGCAGAGTTACCGCGGCGAGACCTGACCAGAGGCGTTCGTCCTCATCCAGAGTTCTCGCCCGCGAATCACGATCGCTGCGCACCAGTTTAAGAGCCTGTGCCGTTTCCGACACCACGGAGCGCGACGCGCCGGCAAATCTCACCAGCAACGCGAAGTCGCGCGGGCGCCCGCCGACCTTAAGGTGATCAGCCATGCGCGAGGACAGCAATTCCACGGCTACCGGAAACAACGAACCTGAGATGACCGCGCGACCCGCAGCCAATAGCGACGCGAGCGATCCCGTGGCAATGATCGTTCTGGTCTCAGCCGGACGCGGTCGCAATTTGAAAGTCAGTTCCGTGATCAAGCCAAGCGTGCCGTAACTTCCGCAGAAGAGTTTGCAGAGATCATAGCCGGCAACATTCTTGACCACGTTACCGCCGGCTTTGATCGACCGGCCATCGGCAAGCACGACACGCATGCCGATCACGAACGAGCGCGGCAGGCCGTAGCCAAAGCCTTGCGCGCCGCCCAGACCCGTCGCGACCACACCGCCCAGCGTCGCGTGTCCATCATCAGGCGGATCGATTGGCAACCACTGGCCGGCGTTCGCAAGCTGCTTTTGAAATTCGACCAATGTCGTCCCAGCTTCGGCGGTCGCCACCAGGTCAGCCGGCTCGTGTCGAATGATTTTCGTCATTCGGTGAGTACTCAAAATCAAATCCATACGACTCAACGGATTGCCGACGTCGCGCCAGCTGGCAGTCCCTGCGGGAATCAATGCCAAACCTTCGCGGGCTGCGAGCTTCGTCACCTCGCGTGCTTCGCCCGCCGTGGCTGGTGCTACTGATAAAGTGCGCTCGGTCTCTGCGGTGTTGGTTTGAAACTTTGCCGCGAGGTCGGTCTCGACAAGCCTGTTCACATTTAGCGCACCGACAATCCGCTTGAATTCGTTGGCAATCCGAGCCTCGCTGATTCGTTCGGCGAGGCGGGCAGCGGTGGCAGTCTTTGGTCCGAGCCGCGAAGGCGTGAAAACTTCCGCTCCCGTTGGGAGAGGGCTGGGGTGAGGGATTGGCCGCGCATTGCTGAGACCCTCGCCCTGAACCGCTCCCGGTTCTGACAAGCTCTGCGTAGCCACCGCACGCGCCTCACCACAGCCGCGCGGTAAAGGAATAATTTTACCGGGGTTGCACAATCCAGACGGATCGAATGCGGCGCGCACTCGGAGCATCGCGTCCATGTCGTCTTCGGAAAAAATCAACGGCAGGTAAGCGCTTTTGTCCAGGCCGACCCCGTGCTCGCCGGTAATCGATCCGCCGGCGCGCACGCAAGTTTCCATAATCTCGCGGCCGGCCTGTCGCACGTGCTCCAGATCGTCGCCGCGGCGAAGGTCAAAACAGATCAGTGGATGCAGATTGCCGTCGCCGGCATGAAAGACGTTGGCAAGTTGCAAATTGTAATGCGCGGCGATGCGATAGGTTTCGGCCAGCACTTCAGGCAGATGCGAGCGCGGCACGACGGCATCCTGAATCATGATGTCTGGACTCAGCCGGCCGACCGCGCCGAACGCGCCTTTGCGGGCGGCCCACAGTTTCTTTCTTTCGTTTTGATCCGTTGCCGAATGCACTGAACGTGCTCCACGTTCGCGCAGAATCGCCTCGACCTTTTCAGCGTCTTCATCGATACCGGCTTCCACGCCGTCGAGTTCGACCAGCAACACTGCCTGGGCATCGATCGGCAATCCGGCCGTGAACACGCTCGCTTCGACGGCGCGAATGATCGCGTTGTCCATCATCTCCAAAGCGGCCGGCAGCACTCCGGCCGCGATGATTGCTGAGACGGCGTGGCTCGCCCGATCAACGTCGCTGAAATCAGCGAGCAGGGTGCGGACCGCCGGCGGAATCGGCGAAAGCTTTACGGTCGCTTCGGTGGCGATTCCGAAGGTGCCTTCTGAGCCCACAAAGACACCGAGTAAATCGTAACCAACCGCGCCGCCAACAAGATCGACAATCGCTCCATCTGACAAAACCACGCGCGCGCCAATCACATGATCCGTAGTCGTGCCGTATTTCAAGCAATGAATGCCGCCGGCGTTCTCGGCAATGTTGCCGCCGATGGTGCACGACGGCTGGCTGGACGGATCAGGAACGTAATACAGGCCGTAAGGCGCGACCGCGCGCGACAGGTGCGCGTTCACCAGCCCAGTCTGTACAACTGCAATTCGGTTTTCGGGATCGACGCGGAGAATCCGGCGCATCCGCGCGATTTCAATCACCACGCCGCGATTGATTGCGAGCGCGCCTCCGGAAAGCCCCGTGCCCGCGCCCCGCGGCGCAAAACTCACGCCTTCGCCTGCCAAAAGTTGCAGGACGTCGGATGTCTCTTCAGTTGAATTGGGAAACACCACCGCGCGCGGCGGATGTTTGTGCTGAGGCAGGCCGTCGCATTCGTAAACCAGCAGCTCATCGGGTTCCGAAAGAACGTTCTCTTCACCCACAATTTCGCGCAGTTCTTCGACGAGCGCGTCGTGCGTTTCAAGCTGTGCGGTACTGGCAGCCATGGCTGGATTGTTTGCAAAATCTCTCTTCTAACGCGGCGAACGTGATGATACACTACGCGCCCGATCGTTGCGACAATGCCCTCTGGCAAGCGATTTGAACCGCAGCGGACACAGAGGAACGCGCAGAGAACGCAAAGCCGTGTCCTCTGATTGCGTAGGATGTTATGAGTCTTGAGATAGTTATCATAAGTGCCGTGGTCGGTAGTATTACCAGCGCTATAACTGCTTATGTGACAACGCGCTTAAAAATGAAAGAAGAAAAAGAGAAATGGCGTAGAGAATTCGCTATTAAATTTGCCGAAGTGCAATCTAGAGATAATACAGAGGCTCAGAAAATGGCCGTACAGTTTGCTGTCGGCATTCTCATCAAGAACCCCGAGTCACCAGAGCGTGAAAGAATCTTCATGCCTCCTCATTGCCGACTTATCGCGGGCAGAGCTAGCGACAACGCGATCGTGATAGACGATCCAATGTTATCGCGACATCACTGTGCTTTTGATGCCGACGATGCCAGCGCTTACGTCGAAGACCTAGGTTCGGCTAATGCGATAATGCTGAATGGTGAACGAGTAACGGGTAGGCACAAACTGAAATCAGAGGATCTCGTGCTCTTATCGAAGATGACAGAGTTTCGATTCCATAAGCTGGACGCGCGATAGTGTCGGGTTTCGCTCTGCTGCGTCAACTATATTGTCACCCTAATTTCGATACGCGATTGATCTATGAGACTGAAATCTCTCTTGTTGTCGCTAATCCTTCCCGTGCTTATGTCAACCAACTTCGCCACTCAACCCGACAAACCGCCATTCACCGCTGACTTAATAATCATCAACGCCAGGATTCACACGATGGATCAGGGCCAGCCCCTCGCCGAAGCCGTCGCCATCTCCGGTAATCGCATCATCGCCGTGGGAACGACGAAAGAAATAGAGAAACTCGCCGGCGACAAGAAGCGGACGCGCATAGTCGATGCAAAAGGCCAGCTCGTGCTGCCGGGATTCAACGATGCGCACGTGCATTTCATGTCGGGCGGTTTTCAATTGTCGAGTGTCGATCTGCGCGATGCGAGTTCGCAGCCGGAGTTTGCCGAACGAATTCGTGCCTTCGCCGACAAGCTGCCGCCCGGGCGCTGGATCACCGGTGGTGAATGGGACCACGAGCGCTGGCCGGACGCAAAGTTGCCGACTAAGGAATTGATTGATCGGTTCACGCCGAATACTCCGGTCTTCGTGAATCGGCTGGACGGCCACATGGCTTTGGCAAACAGCCTGGCGCTCAAACTCGCCAACGTGACACGGCAGACGCTGGACCCGCCCGGCGGGATCATCGTTCGGGATCCGAAAACCGGCGAGCCCACCGGGGTCCTGAAAGACGCCGCGCAAAGTTTTGTCTGGAAGGTTTTCCCAACGCCAAGCTTCGAAGAGAAACTCGCCGCCGCCCGCGCGGCCACCAATCACGCCGCGACCGTCGGCGTGACCAGCGTCCAGGACATGTCGGCGGGTACTGATGTCGGCGTCTATCAAGCGTTGCTGGATCGTGGTGAATTGAAGAATCGCATCTATGCGGTGTGGCCCCTGCCGCGTTGGGAACGCCTCGCGCAAACCGGCGTGCGCGCGCACTTTGGCAGCCCGATGCTCCGCACCGGCGGCTTGAAAGGATTCGCCGACGGCAGTCTGGGATCAACGACGGCGCTGTTCTATGTCCCCTACGAAGATGCGCCAAGCACGAGCAGCATTCCCAGCGATGAGATGTTTCCCGAAGGGGTGATGCTGGAGCGCGTGCGCGGCGCCGATCGCGCCGGCTTGCAGGTGATCATTCACGCCATCGGCGATCGCGCGAACGACCTTATCCTTTCGATTTACGAGCAGGTGGAAAACGAAAACGGCGATCGCGA
>DATGVD010000638.1:0-2987 GCA_035300785.1 Pyrinomonadaceae bacterium
TTTATGAAGCCGAGTTTAAGAAGGGTCTGCTGCGCGGGGCGAACATCGGCGAGTTCCGCTTTAGCGCGCGTCCTGAGCAAACCGCAGCCGGCGATCCCCTGCGCCTGGTCGCCGACGTCGTCAGCAAAGGTATTTTTACCAGGCTTGCGGGGATTCACTTTCACGAGCATGTCGAATCGATTGTCGAACCTAATCAATTCATGGTTATGCGAACCAACAAGCTCGACGAGCAAGGCAAACGCGTGCGCACGAGCGATGCGGTTTTCGATCACGAAAAGCGGAAGGTCACCTGGACTGAACGCGATCCCAATCAGAACCAACCGCCGCGAATTACGTCGCTGGATTTCTCGGAACCAATACAGGACGTGCTGTCCATGATCTACTTTGTGCGCACGCAGAAGCTCGAGGTGGGAAAGTCGTTTGACATTCCGGTCAGCGATTCCGGCCAGGTGTTTCACATGTCCGTGGCGGTCGTCGAACGCAAGCGCATCAATTGCGTGCTGGGACGTGTCAACGCCATACGCATTGAGCCGGCCATGTTCGGCGAGGGCCGAATGTTGCGCGGCGAAGGCAAAATCTCGATCTGGATTACCGACGACAGCCGCCATCTTCCCGTCTGGGCGCAACTGAAACTGAATATCGGCACCGTTGACATCAAACTAAAACGAATCACTTATCAGAACGTCACCGGTGAACGCTGAGACCAGCCAAGGCCCTTTCTTGGAAAAGCCCGGCATCGCGCCAACGAACAATCCGCTAATCATCGCGCATCGGGGCGCTTCCGTCATCGCTCCTGAAAACACCCTCGCCGCGTTCGCGCTGGCGATGGAGTCGGGCGCCGACGGAATAGAACTCGACGTGCGCTTGTCGCGCGATGGGGTGCCCGTTGTCATCCACGATGCTACGTTGCAGCGCACGGGACTTCGTCAAGAGGCCGTCGCCGGGATGACCGCAAAGCAACTGGGCAAAGTTGACGCCGGCAGTTGGTTCAACCGCGCGCATCCGCGCCGTGCGCGCGAAGAATACACGCGTGAGCGCGTGCCTACACTTGATCAAGTCTTCCGGCTCTTCCGGGATAGCGATGCCCGGCTTTATGTTGAGATGAAGGTCGGCGCTGACGAAGGTTTCGCCGATTTGACACGAGCCGTTGAGCAGTTAATCAAAGAACAGAAACTGCACTCGCGCACGGTCGTCGTCAGTTTCGATCTGGCCGCCATCGCTCAAATCAAGCAGATCGACTCTGCTATCCGCACCGGAGCTTTATTCGAGCCGAAGATCGACTTATCCACAATCGTCCGTAAACGGCGCATGATCGAGGCGGCGATCGATCACGCTGCAAACGAAATCCTGCTGCATCGCTCGATCGCCACTCGCGGCGTCGTCCGGCTGGCTATTCAAGGCGACCTGCCCGTCGTCGTCTGGACCGTTGACCATCCAAAATGGATTGGCCGGGCACACCGTCTGGGAATCCATGCGCTGATCACGAACGATCCCGCGAAAATGCTGGTGCAAGACAGGTTTAGAGTTCAACCTTCAGGTTGCCTCCGGCCGGGCACAAGCTAACGCTTGAACTCTGAACAGAACCGTGACGCTTCCCGCGCCTCGACGTGCGAATCCGGAACGTCTCATGTATCATCGTCCGTCTCGTCAATCCTGTTGTTTCGGTCGCGGAGGTAGATTCGCAGAATGCCGGTAAAGAAAGGCGCGCAAATCGCGCCAGCCAAAGGTAAGTTGGGAGTGCTGCTGGTCGGACTGGGTGCAGTCAGTACGACGTTCATCGCGGGCGTCGAGGCGATCAAAGAAGGTCTGGCCGAACCCATCGGCAGCCTCACCCAGATGGGCACGATTCGTCTGGGCAAGCGCACCGACAACCGCGTTCCCAAGATCAAGGACTTCCTGCCGCTCGCCGACCTGAAAGATCTCGTCTTCGGCGCCTGGGACATCTTCCCGGATTCTGCTTATGAAGCCGCGACGCACGCCGGCGTGCTGGAAAAGGAATTGCTGGGAAAGCTGCGTAAACCTTTGCAGACGGTCAAGCCGATGAAGGCCGTCTTTGATCAGAATTACGTGAAACGCCTCAGCGGGACAAATGTTAAGAAGGGCAAGAACAAGCTTGAGCTGGCTAATCAACTAATCGCCGAGATCGCCGAGTTCAAGCGAAAGAATAAGTGCGCGCGCCTGGTGATGATCTGGGCGGCCTCGACCGAGATTTTCATGGAGCCTCACGCCGTGCACCGCAACTTGAAATTGTTCGAACAGGCGATGCGCGACAATCATAAAGCGATTGCGCCTTCGATGATTTATGCCTACGCCGCTTTGAAATCCGGGATCCCGTTCGCCAACGGGGCGCCGAACCTGACCGTGGATATTCCGGCGATGATGGATTTGGCAAACCAAAATGGTTTGGCGGTGTGCGGCAAGGATTTCAAGACCGGCCAGACGCTGATGAAAACGATCATCGCGCCCGGTCTAAAGGCGCGCATGCTGGGTCTGCACGGCTGGTATTCGACGAATATTCTCGGCAATCGCGACGGCGAGGTGCTCGACGATCCCGAATCGTTCAAGACAAAAGAAGAGTCGAAGCTGTCCGTACTCGAATACATTCTGCAACCCGACGTCTATCCGCAACTCTACAAGGATTTTTCGCACGTCGTTCGTATCAATTACTATCCGCCACGTGGCGACAACAAAGAAGGCTGGGACAATATCGACATCTTCGGCTGGCTTGGCTACAAGATGCAGATAAAAATCGATTTTCTCTGCCGCGATTCGATCCTGGCCGCGCCGATTGTGCTCGACCTCGCGCTCCTTCTCGACCTGGCGCAGCGCACCGGGATGAAAGGCGTCCAGGAGTGGCTGTCGTTCTATTTCAAGTCCCCGATGACCGCGCCCACCCTCTATCCCGAACACGACGTCTTCATCCAACTAATGAAGCTCAAGAACACTCTGCGCCACCTGCGCGGTGAAGACTTGATCACGCATCTGGG
>DATGVD010000639.1:0-3721 GCA_035300785.1 Pyrinomonadaceae bacterium
TCAATCGTCTCACCCGGTTGTAGCACGTGACCGGCGACGTTCATCAGAAAACCGCCGATGGTCGTATAGGTGTCTGATTCCGGCAGCGAAGTCTTCAACCGGCGATTGAGATCGCGAACTGCCAGCGCGCCATCCAGGAGATAATTGCGCTCGCTGGTTTGGGCAATCTGCTCGTTCACTTCTTCGTCGTGCTCGTCCGATATTTCGCCGACAATCTCTTCGAGCAAGTCCTCGAGCGTGATGATGCCTTCGACGCCGCCGTGTTCGTCGACCACGAATCCGAAATGCGTCTTGGCTCTCTGCATTTGCCGCAGCACGTCCTCCAGACGCGCCGTGTCCACGACATACATTGGCGGTTGCAAAACCTTTTCGAGACTAAATTCTTCCGGCCGCAAAAGAAATTTCGTTACATCTTTGCTGTGGATGAAACCCACCATGTCGTCGAGCGATTCTCGATACACGGGCAGGCGCGAATAATGATTCTGCTGAAAGGCGCGGGTGATATCCGCCAGCGAACAGTCGGCCGACAGGGCTGCGATCGCCGGACGCGGGACCATCGCCTCCCGCACGAGCGTGTCTGAGAATTCGAACACCCGGTGGATCAGCCGCCGTTCCTCAGCGCGCAGGTGCCCGCTCTCACGCGCGATGTCTACCAGCTGGCGCAACTCAGCTTCGTTGTAAACGGCGGCGTGTTGCAGCGAAGATTTTAGTCCGATCAGGCGGCCGAGCTTTGCGCCGGTGGTATTGAAAATCCAGAGCGGCGCGCGAAAGACCCTGGCGAACAGCTCAAGCGGCCGCGCCGCGAACAACGCCAGCCCTTCGGCGCGCTCAAGCGCAAACATCTTGGGCATCAACTCGCCGAGCACGATGTGCAGGAACGTGATCGCCGCGAACGCGATGATGATGGCTAAAAGGTGCGCGACATAACCCGCGCGGCCCGTCGACGTAATCCGGAAGGCGATCGGTTGTAACAGACCGGCCACCACTGGCTCTCCGATCCAGCCGAGCGCCAGAGAGGCGATTGTGATCCCGAGTTGCGTTGCCGAAATGAAGGACGTTGGATCGCCGATCAGGCGCAGCGCCGCGCGCGCCCGCCGGCTGCCTGCCGCGGCGCGAGCTTCGAGCCGGGTGCGGCGCACTGAAACCAGTGCGAATTCCGAGCCGACAAAGAATGCGTTGGCGCCTACGAAAAACAGAACGGCGGCAAGCTTGGCAACGACCATGATAAGCGTGGTCGAGCCTTGACCGGCGACGTCGCCGGCCAGCAAAGCCAGGAAACTACTAGCAGGATCATCCATTGCGGGTAGCAAAAAGCGAGGGAAGTATCATAACACGGCGCGCGCCCCGAACCGCGGGCGGCCATCTGGAGAAATGATGTCCGCAGCCTTTAGGGATGGCGAAATCGATTGATTTTGTGCGGTTCTTAATGGGCCCCGGCTGCCGCGGTTGCGACGCGAGCCTTGCCGTTGCTGTTGGGCTGTCGCTCATGACGGGCGCAGGCCTGAAGCAATGCCTGATCGACACGAGGTTCGATGTTGCACTCCGGCTGATGGCAAACGGCCGCCAGTTCAGAGACGACCAGATACCGCGACCGCTCGAACATCCGTTGTTCGCGAAACGACAGCGGCTTCACCTGGCTGAGGTAGCTGAGGTGCTTGAGCACGTCGGCAACTTCAAAAATGTTGCCGGTGCGCATTTTTTCGGAAAACTCCTTGAAGCGATCTTTCCAATCGTTCGCAGGAGTTGCAAAGTCGCTGGCGAGCGCCTTGAAAAGCACATCGCATTCGCCCGACGTAATCGGGCGACGCAGGCCAACTTCAGATGCATTGGAAACGGGAACCAGCACCAGCGAGTTCGTCGCGGCGAGACGGAGCGTGTAGAAAGGAAGCGCTACCGCTCCGATTTGTTTTTGCTCGATCTGTTCGATTGTTCCGATGCCGTGATTCGGGTAAACAACTTTCTGGCCGACCTTGAAGCCCACCTTCGCACCTCCGCTTGATTTTTACGAGCACCCGGCAAGTTGCACGGTTGTAGGACAAAAATTATCGCGAGACTAAATGAAACAATCGGATTGTTATTGAATCTGAATCGAGTCTAGCAAGGGCGCTCACAAGCGTCAAGCCATTCGCGTATGAGTACCGGGGGAGGCAGCAAACGCCGGGCCAGAGACGCTTGATTTGCGAACTTTGTTTGCGTGACCCGAGCGAAGTGTGGGTCATGGTTTGGGCTTGGCGTCATTCGGAGCCGGTGGATAGCGTATTTCGTAGTCCACAATTCGCTGGCAAGGCTGCAATTGAATTTCGTTTTTGGCCTTTTCAGCTTCCTTCGCGACCTGAGAGCGAAGGGCGGAATCCTGTCTGATTGGCTTTACCGTTGCCGGTTCGCTCTCATCGGCAGTGCGTCCAATCATCCAATAGTGTCCCGGTGCGATATTACCCATGGAAAAGCTTCCGTCAGTATCGGCGTGCGTTTCGAAGAATCTGAGCACATCGGCGACGCTTTCTTTCTCAGCGGGAACGAGATAGATGCGCAGGCTTGGCGGCAAACTTTGCCCCTCGGCGACCGTAACGCGACCGCGAAAACTGGCGCCGCCTTCGGCGATCGTGACGGTCAAACCCGAAACTCGCTCACCCGATTTCAGCATGATTCCGTCGCGGGCAATTACAAGGCTTGCAGCTCTCACTGTGGCTGTTTGCGCTGCTCCAATTGCTATTGACCTGACAAACCAGCCACTGGCAGGCGGGCGCGGATCGATTCGGTACCAGCCTGACGGCAAATTCCTCATCGTGAAAGATCCTTTCGCGTCAGCTACGCCAACGCTTACATTATTAATTAGTGAAAGCGAGACTTCGGGGACGGGCGTGGTCTGAGCCGCAACATTAGTTTTCCTTTCCGGCTCGTACCGTCGCCCGAACACGATCGTCTCCTGGGCGGCGGTTTCCCGACGTTTCGCGCAGCCTGCCTTTGGATCGTTCTCGAAGACTAAACGCCCCCCGATCGAAGCCAGTGGCGCAAGAGTCAAAATGATTCCGGGTACATCGGCGCCATGCACAGTGATGCGGCGTGGCGGCGATCTTAACTCGTCGCGGCTTTGCAAGAACTGCCAGGCGGACATTTCATATTCGCCATCGGCGACGCCGTAGATGGCAAAGCTGAAGTTGTCATTCGAGCTTGCCGACGTGCTCATGAGGGAGGATCGGTCGCGCACGTCAGTAAGGTTGATCGAGGCGCCCGGTGAGAATTGGGTCCGGGACTCTACCGCACCGTTAAGCTTTCCGCTGATCGCATGACCCGGCTCAGCCCGATACTGAATATCAGCCGCTATTTCTTCGCCATCACGCACGACGACTTCCGAGGCGGTATCACGCGTCGAGGAAGGAAAGTAGGTTGGCGCGTCATGGTCGTATGCGGTCGGAGCGATGAAACCGATTCGGGGTTTTGCCGCTGAGATGAGATAAGCCCCTGGCAACAAGCCATAGAAGCGATACACACCGCGGTCGTCGGTCGAACGTTCACGGAATAGAGTTGGCGCTGACAAAAGCTTGCCTTCTTCATCGCGCACGCGAATCGCATACACTCCCACAGCTACCAAAGGCCCCTTTGAACCAGTGACTGTGCCGGTTATGACGCCCCCTTTGATCATTCTGAAGGTGACTGAATCGCCGATGTGGTAGTAGCCTTGCGAGTCGGTGGGAGTTGGTTGGGGCGCCGGAACATAACC
>DATGVD010000640.1:0-3609 GCA_035300785.1 Pyrinomonadaceae bacterium
CACAAGCTCGTCCGGCGGTTCTTCAGAAAAGAATTGTGGTGATGCATCATTTATCTCGGTTCTATTGACAGGCTGTTTCCGGGGCCGCGAATGGCCTCTATTCTGTCGTGACCGTTCGTGTGATTTCGTGGATCGGTTTTCATGTCTCAGCCAGGCGAACGATCCACGAAATCACACGAACCAACGCTAAGGAAGCCAGTCCTTAGGGGGCTAAGAGATGCCGCGCTCATTTCAATTCGAATCTGTCCTTCAGTCCGGCAATGCTCACCTCAAACACCCCGGGCTCGACCACCGATTTATTATCAGCGCCAATAAATGAAAGATCGTCCGACCGCAGCTTGAAGGTCAGAGTGCGACTTTGTCCCGGCTCCAGATAGATCTTTGCAAAACGTTTCAGCCTTTTTCCAGCGGGCGATAGAGAGGCAACCAGATCGCTGAGATAGAGTTGCACGATTTCCTTGCCTGCTCGCTGACCGCTATTGGTTACGGTGACGCTGACTGACAGTTGCTCACTCGAACCAATTGTCTTCCGATTGAGGCGCAGGTCTTTATAGCTGAAAGTCGTGTAACTCAGGCCGGCGCCGAATTCAAACTGCGGTCTGATGCCGGCGTTATCGAATCCTTCAGTCTCGAATGCCTTGTGATCGTAAGTCATCAAGCCATTGGGAAAGCGCGGGTAAGTGAACGGCAGTTTACCGCAGGGGTTAAAGTCGCCAAACAAAACGTCGGCCACGGCCTGCCCACCTTCATTGCCGGGGTTGTAGGCCATCAACACAGCGCTGGCATTGTCTGCAATGCGGTTAACAATTCGCGGCCGGCCTTCAACCAGCACCAGCACGACCGGTTTACCGGTAGCTTCGATCGCTTCCGCAAGTTTTCGCTGCGGTTCGCCCAGATTGAGATCGGGAATGTCGCCGGGAGTCTCTGTGTAAGACCCTTCGCCAAGACACAGCACGACCACATCAGCAGCGCCGGCGGCACGCACAGCGGCAGGAATGTCCACCTCTGATTCCAGATTAGTAGGGGTGCCATTTGACGGCGATCCCGGGCGACGCGTGATCTTCGTGCCGGGAACGTAGGTAACGTTTGCTGCCCCGGTCTTCGCTTCGATCGCGCGGCGAATGGTCGGACGGTCTTTGGGATAAAGTGATTCTTCCGAACCTTGCCAGACATAGGTCCAGCCGTTATTGAGAGAGATCAGCGAATCGGCAGTCGGGCCGGTCACGAGTATTTTTCGACCTTTAGCCAACGGTAAGAGATCATTCGTGTTCTTCAGCAGAGTCATCGATTCACGCGCTGCTTGCAGGCTGGCCTGCCGCGATTCAGGTAGTCCAATCTTTGATTTGAGCGCACCATTGGGCATCGGGTTGTCGAAGAGCCCCAGCTCAAACTTTACCCGCAAGATTCGCCGTACGGCCTCATCAACTCGCGACTGTGGCACTGCGCCTTCCTTAACCAGCGCGATCAGATAATCAGCGAAACTGTAATCGAGCGGCACCATGCTCATGTCGATGCCGGCCATCACTGCCATCCGCGTTGCTTCCTTCTCATTGGCGGCCACATGCCAGACCGTTACCAATTTCTTGATGTCTTCCCAGTCAGAAACTACAAATCCCTTGAAGCCGAGTTCATCACGAAGGATGTCAGTCAAGATGTGATGATTGACGTGGCCGGGAATGCCGTTGATCTCCGCGGAGTTGACCATCACGGTGTGGGCGCCGGCTTTGACTGCGGCGTCGAATGTCGGCAGGAAATATTCCCGCAGATAATTCTCCGGGATCCAGGCGGGGGTTCGATCTCTGCCGTTAAATGAAAAACTGTAGCCCATGTAATGTTTCAAGCTGGTAGCCACGTGGTCCTGCGATCCGACATCCGATCCTTCCATGCCGCGCACGAAAGCCACGCCCATCACTTTTGCGAGGTAGGGATCCTCACCAAAGGTTTCGTAGAAGCGTGGCCACAGCGGCTGGCGCCCGATATCAAGCACCGGCGAAAAGCTCCAGGGGATGCCGGCGGCGCGCGTTTCCATCGCGGCGATTTCCGAACCCCGTTTCATCAACTCGGGATTCCAGGTTGCGGCCATGCCAATCTCCTGGGGGAAAAGAGTTGCACCCTGCACGTAGTTGGCGCCGTGAATCGAGTCGATCCCGTAGATAACCGGAATACCAAGCCTCGTCTTTTTTGTCGCGGTCGACTGGATCTGGTTGATGATTTCGTGCCATTTGTCGACCGTGAGCGCCTGCTCCGCCACGTTTAGAATTGATCCGACCCCATAGCGCACGATTGCTTTTTCAAGCTTGGCCTGATCAACCTGGATCTCCTGATCCCTACCCTTTGCAATCATGCCGATGGCGAGCTGGGTCATTTGTCCGACTTTTTCTTCAAGCGTCATGCGCCTGAGCACGGCGTCGATCTTTTGTGAGTAGTCTCGCGCTGGCCCGGCCGCGCGAATGGCGTTTTGGAAGAACAGATCGCTATCCTCGACGTCCGTGGTCACCGCTCCTCCTTCGATGGATTGAGCTGGCTGGGCGCTCACGCTTTTAGTCGTAGATACTGAAAGGCCGAGCCAGGGTGAAAGGGCAGAAACCGCGAGCACAAAGGCGACTATTCTCATCGGACTGTTGTTTCCTTTTTTAGGAAGGGATCGAAAGAAACTGCGTCGCTATTCTCGTCTATTGGCTGGGGATATTCAAGCGATCACGGACTTGAAACTCTGCCGGCCAAACAGGTTTTTCGGAGCCGCCTTCTTTAGGTCTTTGCCCTTTTTTGCGAAGCTTTGGTACCTGGTCCGCGGTACAATGTCGGTCTGACAATGAAACCACTAAAGATTGGCATCACCGGCGTCCGCGGCATTGTCGGCGAGACCTTCACCCCCGAAGTGGCAGTCGGATTCGCCCAGGCGTTTGCTACCTATCTCGACAGCGGTCGCATTCTTGTTTGTCGTGATACCAGGTTATCAGGGCCAATGGTGCGCTCCGCAGTTGTGGCCGGACTCCTGGCTGCAGGTTGCGAGGTAATCGATCTTGGAATTTGTCCGACACCCAGCTTGCAGTTGGCTGTAACCTGGCTCAAGGCTGACGGAGGGATTGCAGTCACTGCCGGTCACAATCCTGCGCAATGGAGTGCGCTGAAGTTTGTCCGTGGCGATGGTCTTTATTTGAATCCCTTACAGGCCGAAGAGCTCCTGGACATTTTCCACCAGGGAGAGTTTGCCAAGGCCACCTGGAACAAGATTCAAACCGCCATCCAACTTCAGGACCCGATCGAACACCATATCGAATCGCTAAAAAATGCCTTTGACACTTCCGCCATTAAAGCGCGTGGCCTGAAGGTTGCGATCGATTGTTGTAATGGCGCTTGTTCACGACTTATTCCGCGTTGGCTTGCGGAACTCGGCTGTGAGGTCTTGGCAATCAACGATGATCCCACCGCGACCTTTCCGCACCAGCCCGAACCGACACCAGAGACCATGGCCCAGCTCAGTGCGGTTGTTAAAGCCGGCCATGCCGACATCGGTTTCGCTCATGACGCCGATGGCGAGCGCCTCGGAATCGTGACCGAACTGGGCGACCCACTCTCAGAAGAGTCGACACTCGCCCTGGCCACCCT
>DATGVD010000641.1:0-2571 GCA_035300785.1 Pyrinomonadaceae bacterium
TCGGAATCAGCGGCAGCACGCCGGTGACATAAAGACCCAGCAGCGCATAGCTCGATGCCACGGAACCCACAAACCAGACCAGGTCCTCGCGCGCATTAATGATCCAGCGCAGCGAGATGGCCTGCGGTTGGGCTTGGGTGATTACTTCAGTAGCGGCAGACATAGCTGTATTTCAATTGGCCTTGCAGAGGTTTCCTTCGTGCCCGTTTGGTGTGATTTCGTGGATCGAGTCTTTGCCGACAGAAAGCGATCCACCAAATCACACGAAAAACCACGAAACAAAAGCCTCTTTCTTCATTTATGAAGCGAGCGAACATCGTTGCTTTATTGTACAGCCGATCTCGAGACACAACGCTACTTGGTAAATACTCGGTTAGTCCGCCCGGAGATCCCTGCCTGTCATCTCATCCGGTTTTTCAATGCCCAGCAAGCCGAGCACCGTCGGCGCGACATCTTCCAGGGCGCCGCCCTCACGCAGTTTCACTCCGAGCGAAGCTTCATCAATCAGATGAAAAGGCACCGGATTCGTTGTGTGCGCAGTATGCGGTTGTCCGGTCTTGGGATCGATCATCTGCTCGGCGTTGCCGTGATCGGCCGTAATCAAAGTGATGCCGCGCGCGGTGCGCATCGCTTTGGTGATCCAGCCCAGGCAAGTATCGACGTACTGGCAAGCTTCGATCGTTTTGTCCAGCTTGCCCGTGTGGCCCACCATGTCGGGGTTTGCAAAATTTACGATGAAAACATCAGTCTGGCCTTCGTCTAGAACGCGCAAAACGTTGTTTGTGATCTGAAATGCGGACATCGCCGGTTCCAGATCATAAGTCGCGATCTTCAGCGAAGGCACCAGTAGACGCTGCTCGCAGCGAAATTCTTTTTCCGTGCCGCCATTAAAAAAATAAGTAACGTGCGCGTACTTTTCGGTTTCGGCCAGCCGAAAGTTCTCGACACTAAACCGCGCGAACACATCCGCGAGAATGTTTTCGTGCTTCGGCGTCCGAAACGCCACCGGCAGCGGAAACGTCGCGTCGTAAACTGAAAAGCAAACGAAATCAAGCGCCGGACGATTCGTGACGGGGAACTCGTCAAAGCCCGCAATCGCCAGCGCCCGCGTGATTTGGCGGGCCCGGTCGGGGCGAAAGTTGAAAAAGATTACCGCGTCGCCATCCTGGATTGTCGCGGCGGGCTCGCCGTTTTCATTTTCGACGACCATGGGTTCTATGAATTCGTCGGTCACACCTCGCTGGCAGGACTCTCTGATCGCTTTGACTGGATCCTGCGCGCGCGCGCCGACAACTTTAACCAGTAGATCGTAGGCGCGCAGGATTCTTTCCCAGCGCCGATCGCGATCCATCGCGTAGTAGCGTCCAATGACAGTTGCAATTTTGCCGCAGCCGATTTCTTCAATCTTCTTCTGCAACGCGGCGACATAGTCAGCGCCTGATGATGGCGGCGTGTCGCGGCCATCCAGGAAGCAATGAATGAAGACGCATTCGACTCCGCGTTGTTTCGCCATGCGCAAAAGCGCGTAGAGATGTTCTTGCGACGAATGAACCTGACCGTCGGAAATCAGACCCATCAAATGAAGTTGCCGGCCGCGCGACTTCGCATCGTCCATCGCTTTCGCGAGCACTTCGTTACTGAAGAATTCGCCGGTCGCGATGTCGTGATCGATCCGCGAGACATCCATGCGAATCACCCGGCCGGCGCCCATGTTCAAATGGCCCACCTCGGAATTTCCCATCACGCCGTCGGGCAAACCGACGCGCGTGCCATGCGCGGCCAGCAGCGTGCGCGGATATTTTTCGTTGAGCTCATCATAGAAAGGTTTCGCAGCGAGAGCGATCGCATTGCCCTCGCGCGTGGGCGAGTAACCCCAGCCGTCGATGATGATGAGCGCGAGCGGCCCTTGTTTTCGTGGCATAGGTTTCAGTTACGGAACCTGGAGCGGTAGCGAGCGGATCGAACGCTCAAGTTGAGTACATGATCCCCTCGCTACCGCTCGGGGTTCTGTAACGGACGCCAGTAATCGGGACTCTCCTGCATATTCGGATCCGGGCGCTCCATCCAGCGCTCAGGCCGGTGCAGCTCTATGAAACCGAAACGCTGGTACAAGCTATGCGCATCTTTCGTCGACAAGACCCAGCGGCGAAATCCCTGCAACCGCGGATGCGCAATGATCACTTCCATCAGCCATTTTGACAATCCTCGACCGCGATGTTCCGGCAGCACGAACACGTCCGCGACCCAGGCGAACGTCGCATAGTCAGTCACGATGCGCGCGAATCCGACCTGCTCAGTTCCTTTGTAGATTCCGAAAGGAAGTGAATTCTCTATCGACGTTGCGACAACTTCGCGCGAGCGACCCGTCGCCCAGTACGCAGTGTTCGAGAGAAAGTTGTGAATCAGCTCGATGTTAAGCCGCGCGCGATCGGTGCTGATTGAGTAGTCGCCACGCTGCCATGATTCAGCCATTTATTTAGAGTTCAAGCTTTAGCTTGCGCCTTGGTATGAGCAACCTAAAGGTTGAACTCTGAACATAGATTAGTCCAAGACGTCACGCGGGAATCTCGC
>DATGVD010000642.1:0-3695 GCA_035300785.1 Pyrinomonadaceae bacterium
GAATCAGCCAACGATCTTTGAGCGAGTAGGCCGAGAGATCGGCGAAGGAATAGGCACGGTCCGTGTTGGAGGAAGATCCTTTGGCCATCGCCGTCGAATGTTGGGCTTCTTGTGTCATGAGGGGATGGGTTAATGACTCCAGTATGCATCGCGCTTTGACTGTTTGATCCACCCGCTAACGCGGGTGGTACTGACCTCATGACATCGGACAAGCTGCCCGCGCTCCCAGCTAATACAATTCCGGCTGGCCCGGCGGGCGTGTCTTCCAACGCCGGTGAATCCAGAGCCATTGGTCAGGATAACGCCGCACGTATTCCTCGACTACTGAGGTAAACGATTGCGTCAAGCGCCGCACGTCTTCTTCCTCGTCGCCGGTGCGATCGACGACGAGCGGCGCGTCAATTTTCAAAAGAAAGCGCCGGTGCTGTTTGTCCCATGGCGCAAAGACCGGCAGCACATCGGCGCCAGTTCGCAGCGCGAGCTTGGCCAGCATGAACGTCGTCGAAGCCGGCACACCAAAAAAATCAACGAAGATTGCTTCGCGGTCGAGCGTGTTCAGGTCAACCAGAATCCCCAGCGTGCCGCCCGCTTGTAGGATCTGCAACATCTCGCGCGCGGCGGAGGTTTTGTCGATCGTTCGATTACCCAGCCGCGTGCGTGCGTGGTCGATCAGCGTTTCAATCTTCGGATTATCGATCCGGCGCACCAGAAAGCTCAAAGGATGATCGAACAGGGAGAGCGCGAAGCTGGTAAGTTCCCAGGCGCCCACGTGTCCGGTGAACAGGATGACTCCTCTGCCGCCGCGTTGGACGGCATCGAGGTGTTCGAGGCCTTCGCAATCAACGACGCGTTTCAGAGTCTGCGGATTGGCATTTGCGAACTGGCTGAACACGCCGAGGAGTCGCCCCAGATTCTGAAAGCAGCCGCGCAGCAAACGCCGGTGCTCGCTCGCGCTCAAATCTGGAAACGCCAGCCGCAGGTTGCGCTCGCCCGTGCGTCGCAGCCGGGCGGCAAAATAGTAGGCGCACCCGGCCACGATTGAGCCTACGCGCAAACTCACGTTTTGCGGCAGCGCGCCAAAGGCAGCAAGCAACAATCGGGCAGTCGCGTATTCCAGATTGATTTGCAGGTTTGATTTGCTCATCAGCGCGAGAAGGGACAGTCTAGAGTCTGGAGTCCGGAGTCTCAAGTTCCTATCACCCATCGACGCTCTCTGATATATTCTGAACGCGACCGGCGGCAGTTCCGTATAGAAGTTTAGAAGGCCCTGGCGGCTAAAGTCTCTCCTCGCCGGAAAAGCAAACTGATGGTCGAAAGTATTCAGAATACGTGCCGGATCCTGATCGTTGAGAATCGCGACGATGCGCGCACGGGCCTGGCTCAAGCGCTAAGCGCGCTGGGCCACAGTGTAACCGCCACCAACGATCGCCAGCAGGCTTTGGCGCGCGCCGATCTGGCTGAATTCGATCTGATTGTCAGTGATCTCGACGATCTCGAGTCTGCTCCTGCCTCGGCCCAGGTCTCCGAGTCGGCTGATATCGTCAAGGCATTCAAAATGGGCGTAACCGGTTCGCGAGCGCGACGCGCGATCGCGGAACTTCACGACATTGTCGAGAAAACACTCCGGTTCAAACTTCAGCGCATTGATGCGGGCGAGAAAACCACCCACGTTCGTGAAAAGATCGATCTCGAACTGCCCAGCGATCTGACGCTGATGAATGCCGTGCTCGAATACCTGCTCGACCGCGTGGGCCGGCTGGGCCTGATCAAAGTCGAGCAATCAAACCTGTTCGTGGCGCTCGACGAAGCTTTTGTGAACGCGGTGAAGCACGGCAACCGAAACGATCCTACAAAGTTGCTGCGCGTCACCGCTGAATTGTCGGCGCACGAAGCGATCTTCACGGTCGAAGACGAAGGCGACGGCTTTGACGTGCGCGAGATTCCCGATCCGCGCGATCCCGCCAATCTGTTCAAGTCTTCGGGGCGCGGCGTCCTGCTGATCTACAACATCATGGACGAAGTCGAGTACAGCGAACGCGGCACGCGCCTGAAGATGGTCAAGCGGCCGGAAGCGTTCGGAAATTGAGAATTGAAAAATGCAAACTGCAAATTGCAAAGTTGGTCACGGCACATCGGTTGAGAGGCCGCTTTTGGATTTGAGCTTTGTAATCGCTGCTTTCAAATTTGCACTTTTCACTTCGCAATTTTCAATTTCCAATGTCGCGCTCAAATAGCAACGGCCAAACCCGAGGGTCTGGCGCGCGCTCTATTCGCAACCTCATTCTGCTCGCGCTGACAGCCGGAGTGCCGCGAATTATTGGTGCGCTCTTTGTGCATAAGGAACCTTTCGGCGACGCGTACTGCTACATCGAGCAAGCCACGATGATGCGGGGCAAGATCGTCACCGGCTATCTCGCAATCGAGAATCTTTACGGATTTTGGCTTCCGCTGTATCAATTCTTTTGCTCCATCGTCTCTGTCCCATTTAACCAACCTGTTTACGTCAGCAGGTTAGTGGCCGCGTCGGCCGGAACCGGCGTCTGCCTTCTGGTCTACGTATTCAGTTACCTGCTGACTTCAAGTCAACGACTATCGCTCGCGGCTTTTCTGGCGATCGCGTTCAATCCGTTTCATCTGGAGTATTCATTCTCCGCGATGACCGACATCCCGCATGCGCTGCTGGTGATGCTGTGCCTGTATTTTGTGATCACCGATCGCTGGAAGCTGGCCGCGTTGATGGCGGCCGCGGCCTGTTTGATTCGACTGGAAAGTTGGATGCTGATTCTGCTGGTGCCCGCGATGCAGGTCATGCGCCGGCGCACGTGGCCCGTTCTGACGGCGCTGATCCTTTCGACGGGTCCGGCGATTTGGTTGTTCATCTGCTGGAAGACGACCGGAGATCCGCTGGCCTCTTTCCACGCCCACAATCAGTATATGGTCGCCAGACTGGTTGCGCATCCGGAATTCACGCACCTGGCCCTTGATCGCATCTGGATTGATGCGAACCGGCTCGCTTACGGAATGAATGTCGCAGTGCTGTTCGGATGTCTGGCCGGGTTGTGGTTCCTCTTTCGTGACTGGCGCAAGAGCGCCGGCCTCAGCGAGTGGCTAAAAGTGACTGACGCGCTGGTTTGCGCGCTGTTCTTTTTTGCGTATTTCACCTTCATCGCGTTTACCTATCTGACGAAGAACAATACCGACATCTGGCCGCGTTACGGCTTGATCCTGGTCTCGCTTGGTTTGCCGTTGCTCGTGTACTCGGCGCAGCAAATCTTCAAACAGCGTTCTGTTTGGCCGAAGGCGGCCCTAGGGATAGCGATGGTGATTGGTCTCCTGCAAGTCAAAACTCAAACGGAAGACTTTGGGCGATTCGTGACGCAGAAGACGCGGTCCCTGACAATCGCAAACGTTCTCAAGCAGGAATATGCTGCCGATCCGACGATCAAGATTTTCTGCGACAGCCCCGAGATGCGAGTCATTTCCGGCATTCCCGGGGATCACTTCTATCACTCTTTTTTTGATGGCGTTCCCAAAGATCGGGAGGGCTTTGTCGGATTCCTGCGGGCGAAAGGCATAAAGTTGCTGGTGATCCCGGAAGAGAATGAAACCTCAACTCCCAGCCAGTTGTTTCCGGGCCTGGTGAGAGACACGGACGCGTTCGAAGGAGTCGTACCTGCGCCCGATGACCGGCACAC
>DATGVD010000643.1:0-9241 GCA_035300785.1 Pyrinomonadaceae bacterium
GGGGACCCCGGTGTCGGGCTACTGCCCCGAGCGCGCGCGTCATTAATCACTTTCGCGGCCGGTTCGAGATGTTCGAGGCTGCGACTAACGAGCGCCACGTTCGCGCCCGCTTCTGCCAGCGCCCGCGCCACGCCCCCGGTGATGCCAGTGCCGCCGCCAGTAACGAACGCCACATGGTCTTTCAGGATGCCGTCAGCAAAGGTGTTCTTAGTCATAGAAGGATCATGAGCGTTCGACTCGTTGTTATCATTTATTTCGCGGAATGAAGTCAGTACCACCCGCGTCAGCGGGTGGGTCAGAAGCTCAAGCGCGGGTTGATCACTCGACCCACCTGCTTACGCAGGTGGTACTGACCTCATTGTGTGCGAAGCAATCATCCACCCGGAATATACGGCCGCGACTGGACGATGTAGATTTGCCCTTTCAGGTAGGCCCATTCGATGTCCTGATCCTTACCGTGGAAAATCCGCTTGATATTTTCAGCGGCAGCGGCCAAACGGCGCACCACTTCATCGGTCAGCACCATGCGCTCACCACTGATCGGAATCTCTTTGATCCCGCCGTGCTCGTCGAATATCAAAAGGCTATCCTCTTCCGATCGCGTCAGGACCTGGACCGCGTTGGCAATCGGACGATAGACAACCTGCTCGGCGATGCGCTGCCCTTCCACAACTTTCATCCCCAGGCCGCGCTTGGCGCTAATGTAAGTCGAGCCTTTGTTAATTGGGTTGATCTCTCGATTGAACGGGTCCGCGGTGATCATGACACCGGAGCTTTCCGAATTGATGCCTTCCTGAATCAGCACCGCCATGTAGATCTTCGTGTGATCGATGCCGGCCCGTTCGCGCGCTTCGTATGCTTCAAAGTTCCACACTGAAGCCCAGACGGTCTTGATAGCTTCGACCAGCTGAGTGTCGCCGCGAACATTCGGCACCGTCGTGTACAATCCCGCGCCGTTGAAGTTCGGCAGGTCTTCGCTGTTCGTTGAGCTGCGCGCAAACACGCCCTTGCCGGGAAACTCCGCGTGCAGACGCCGCAGCATTTCGGCTCGCAGCTCGGCGTTAACAGTTCCCTTCTGAAAGTCTTCGCGCATCCGGGTGAGATAAGCGCGCCGGTATGCGGGATCGTGAACGAATTTCTGATCGTTCAGCATCTGGTAGATCGCGTCGTCGAGCTTGTTTCCTTTCAGGAACTGATCGTAATAGAAGAAAGGAATCGTGAAGCCTGGAGGGACAATAAAACCCGGCGGATGCGCGTGGATTAGTTCGCCGAGATTCGCGGACTTCGCCCCGTAGGCAATGACGGATGCCGCGCGTTGCTCACTTAGGCCGGCTAAACGGGACACCGATAAATCGGATCGCGGCTTCATCACATCGAGGCGCTCTTTCAAACGCTTCTGATATTCGTCCAGCACATTAAGGTCCGCACGTTTGATCGAATACGCGTCGCGGCGCGCATCGAATTCGACCCACCAACCGTTGTACTGCTTGAAAAGCTCCTGAGCGTTTTTAATGTAAACGTTGGGAATGCCCCAGCCTTTGGCCAAAAGGTTGATGTGCGACAGCGGTGTCGAAGGTTTCGTCGTGATAATGCCGGCGACGGGCGGAAGCTGAACCGGCACTTCGTCGAGCACCAGGATTTCGTTAAAGCCAATCTCCACGTGTTCATCGAGTTTCGGGATGACGTGAATACGGCCCAGGCCTTTGGCCACGTTCAGGGGCTGATACTCCTGGTTTTTCGAAATCTCAGTTTGCGAAACGCGTTGCAGGCCTTCGATGTGCGCGGATGCTTCGTCCTGTCGATTTGAATTTGGCTTGAACGCCACCGGAGTAAAGAAAGTCTTGTTGATGATGTCCGAGGCGAGCTTGATTTGATCGGGCAGGATCAAATCGCCTTCCCAAAATTCGAACGTCCAGCGCCGCACCGGGGTCTGGTAAGCGATAGTCCCCATAATGAAACGGCGATTGGGCCTCAGATAGTTATTCTCAAAGAATGCCTGGCCGCGTTCCAGCGAAAGATAAGTGCCGTTGACGAAATCTTTGTGAAACTTGTAGCGCCTGGTGTCGACGTAGTAGATGCGATTCTTGTCCAGGCGATCGATGACAAACAACACGTGCGGCAAAGCATAGGGCGTGTCGGCATCGTAAACGACGGCAAGCGAATCAAACTCTGCCCGCGAATGAATCGAACGTAAACTACGCGGGGCGTCGGGAGATTTCTTCTCCTTTTGGGATTGCACAGCGCTCGCGCTTAGGAGACAGAGGAACAGCGCCGTGACCGCTCGGGAGAAACGTAAATTCCAGATGGACAACATCTTCACTCCTGTAATCCTTCTTGCACCAGGGCCTCGCCTTCCGACTTAAGCAATTCTACCAGATCATCGACGTGCCGCTGCTCTGTCAGATAGCTGTTGATGTTCACGCGCAACGCCCGCCGGCCATGCAGAATCGTCGATGGAAAGAAAGCCTGGCCGCTTTTCTCAACCCGCTGTTGCAGAGTTTGCTGAACGCGATCCTGCCGGTCGGCAGAAAGACCGCGCACCTGTTCGGGCAAATAACGAAAGCAGCAGACGGCAGTTTCAATCTCGCCTACGCGTTCGAAATCCGGCAATTCATCCAGCCGCGCGGCGAGATAATTTGTCAGCTCAAGATGCCGATCGACCGTCTCGGCATAGCCGCGTTTGCCCATCGACTTGAACGCCATCCAAAGCTTCAGTGCGTTGAAGCGCCGCGTACCCATCTGGCCATAACGAAAGAAGTCGTACTCGACGTCGGCGCCCCCGCGATCTTCGCTGAGGTACTCTGGCGAGATGTCGAACGAATCGCGCAGCACGTTGCCACCGTCACGCACCAGCGTCGCGCCGCAAGCAAACGGCACGAACATCCATTTGTGCGGATCGAAAGTGATGGAATTCGCCGAGTCAATTCCACGCAACTTCTCTTCATGCTTATCTGAGAACGCGAGCCCGCCGCCGTAGGCCGCATCGACGTGAAACCAGCAATCGTTTTCGCGCGCAATCGCCGCTAGTTCCGGTAAAGGGTCGATCACGCCCGTCGAAGTCGCGCCGGCCATGCCAACGATGCAGCAGGGGACGCGGCCGTGGCTCAGATCTTTCGCGATCTGTGCGCGAAGCAGATCAACGCGGATGTGAAAGCGCTCGTCGGTGTCTATCTTGCGCAGGCATTGCCGGCCCATTCCCAGGATGTCCACGCTTTTTTCCAGCGAGAAATGGCATTGTTCGGAAGCGTAAACAACCAGATCGCCACGCGCCGGTCGCATGCCCTGAGAGCGAATCGTCCCGTCGGCCGAATCGCGCGCGCACTTCAAAGCGATCAGGTTTGCTTCCGAACCGCCGCTCGCCAACACGCCGAATGCTTCCGGACCGTACCCGATCAATTCGCAGAGCCATCGAATCACCCGGTCCTCGATGAGCGCGGAGGTAGGCCCGTTGCGCCACGCGCCGGCGTTTTGATTCAGCGCCGAGCAGAGCGCATCCGCCCACACGCCGATCGCCAGCGGCGTCGGATTGAATTGGCCGAAGTAGCGCGGGCTGGGAACCTGCATCGCGTGCGGCGCCACGTCGCGCTCGAACTGCGTGAGAATTTCTGCGGCGGGCATTCCGGCGATCGGCAGAGGCTCATCAAAAAGCAGTTTGAGATCAGCGGGCGTCGCCGCCGAAGCAACCGGCGCGGTCTCGAGTCGGCCGGCGTGTTCGCTGACAATCCGGGTGACCGCGAGCCCGAGCCGCTCGTGTTCTTCTCTTAGTGATTCGCTGGTCATGTTATCTTCGTGTCAGAACCGAGAGCGGACCGGGGTCCCCACGCGGGCAGCCCGCTTGGGGTGGATGCGACCCGATCCTAACCACCAGGTTGAGCCGCCGATCCCCTCGCTACCGGCCGGGGTTTCGGTAACGGGTTCAGTGTAAACAGAAGAAGCCGGGAAATGCCAACACCAACCGAGAAGTTTGGCCAGGCCCTCTGGAACAACGCAGCCGAGTTTGGAATTCAACTGCGCGCCGCTGAGGTCACGCGGCTAAGCAAGTATTACGAACTCTTGCTGAAGTGGAATGACCGGCTGCACCTGGTGGCGCCTTGCTCACCGGAAGAATTCGCGACGCGCCACGTGCTCGAGTCTTTGCTGCTGCTGTCTCATCTTCCCCAAAAAGCGCGTGTCCTCGACGTGGGATCGGGCGCCGGTCTGCCGATTATTCCCTGCCTGATGATACGGACGGATCTCAGCGCGACTTTGATCGAATCGTCTCCCCGAAAAGCCGTTTTCCTGCGCGAGGCTTTGCGCGATGTTAGCAATCGCGAGCCGGCGGCTTTAACCGTAGCGCGATTTGAACAGACGACGGCACCCGAAGCTGACTTTGTAACGTGTCGCGCGCTGGATCGCTTTCAACGGTTCCTGCCGGCGCTAATTCAGTGGGCGCCACCCACAAGTACCTTGCTGCTTTTTGCCGGCGAGGAGCTGCGCAAGCAACTTGAAATCCTGCTGCCAAACGCTAAAGCCGAACGAATCCCCAGGTCTGACCGGCGCTACCTGATTGTCGCCAGCCAAGCCTCTGCCGGCTGACCCCGGCGAGAAGAGTCCGAAAGAAGTGTCGGCGCTTTTCTGGAAGCCCAACCCGATTGTCGCTTTTTCCTCTGTACAACTTTCTTCTAATAGGTGCGCGGCCCCGGAGTAAAGGCACGCAGCGGTTAGGAATTTAGGAATAAGGCGCTCCAGCGCCCAGTTTTCGGAAGCTTCGATGGAAGGCAGGGAGAGTCAGATGCGTTTGTTGACCAAAGCGGGATTAGGCCTGGCAGTTCTGTTGGTTTCGATAGCAATTGCCCCGGCGGCAAAGGCGGATCCGATCGCAATCCAGTCGAGCGGCTTTGCGCTGCAAGGCCTGGGGAGCAACTTGAGCGTTGCGAATGGCGTAGACTCTCTGGTCGGCGCCCCTGCCTCCAGTTCCCAGGACTCCAGCGTCGGAAGTTTCGTCGCAATTCTGAATCCGCTGAGCTTTACCACGGGATTCACGGGAATCGGGTCGGCTGGAAACCATCCATTCAATTTCTCGCAGTTAGTGACCATCAATGGACAGACGCAGACGCTCGACATCTTTGGCAGCATCGACATCAGCCAGACCGTGGATACCGTCCACATCCTGTCTTCGGCGCCGCTTACGTTCAACTTCAGCACCTTCTCAGTCGCCGTCAACGTCATTCCGGCGGACATCATCGGCCAGGGCGCCGACGGCGGATTCTTCTCCGACGCGCTGAAGGCCCAATTCACGGTAATGCCACGGGACGGCAATCCAGTTCCGGAACCGGCGACGCTTAGTTTGCTGGGGCTTGGTATCGCAGGAGTGGCGGCAAAGCTTCGCCGGCGACGGAAGCTAGCCAAATCGTAAGCTCCATCAACCGTTTCGAAATCTACTTAACCGTAACGCTGATTACCTGCTGGCCGCCGATCACAAACTCGGCTGGCGCCAACTCTCGCTCGTAGATGAGCGAGAGCGCCATCGGCGTGTATCCGCCCGAACTGCGATCATTGTTCAGCGTCGCCACGACCGAAGGTGGCAGGTTAGGCAGTTCGCTGGTGCCGATAACCACGCCGGGCGCGGGCCGAAGCAGTCTCAGGTACAACCGATCGTTCTTCTTGATCTTATTAATCGTGCTGACAAGCTGTCCCAGGTCTCGCGGCACAAAGACCTTCGCGGCTGACGATTCCTGCATCGCCGCGCCATCGCCAATCATAATCATCAATTGTCCCGCGGGCGCATCGGCAGGTATCTGCACGGGAATGCGTTCGACGAATTGCCTTCCTGAATCGGTGCGCACGTAAGCCTGGACTTCGACGGTCTCGCCCCGTGCAACTTCGGTGCGATCAAGCGAGATACGCTCCAGACTGGCAACGCTCTTGTTCTCGCTCGAGGCGATGTCTAAGACGATGCCGGTTATGTTGACGTTTTCAAAGCCGCTGGCCAGCAGCTCGCCGACCGGGGCGACAACTGAACCAGCAGCCAGCATCGGGGCATTTGCTGAAGAGAAGCGACGCTCAAGAGCGATCGGTTTCTGTCCCTGAACAGCGATTGAGCCGCGAATGCTGATGGTAGAATCGCCGATGGCCCGCTCGCGCGCGCCGATGCTGTTGAAAACCGTAATTCCCATAAGCAGCGGCGTCAGGAATTCGTCGCTCACGACTTCATAAGAAAATTCTTCGTCGCGATTCCGGCTGGTGTGCAGCTTAATCTTCACCGGAATCATTTTCGGCGTGTGACCCAATTGACCAAACACTCCGGTCGCGCGATCCTGCGAAATTGCTCCGACCATTCGGCCCGGCACCGCGAGTTTGAATGAGTTGTATGAGTTTGGGATCACCGTCACCACGGAATTTTCCGCCATCGGCATGTCTGAGCCGCCAAGATTGAGGAACGGATGCCCGAACGCGTAGATGCGATCGCCGTCGCGAAACGTGGTCGTGCCCGAAGCGGCCACCGAATAATCTCCGCGCACCAAAAGCACGCTGACCGAAGTTCCCGGCGTCAGGGTCTTTTCATCAAACGGAGCGAGCGGCGTGATCGCTGCCCCGCCGCCGATGCCTGACACCGGCAAGAGACCGGCGCCGGTCAGCGCGGAAGAGAAAAGCGAAAGGGTTTGTTGGCTAATGCCGCCGAATACGACCGGCGTCGCGATCGGTTGAATCTGCTGACCCAAAAGCGACTCCAGCGGCGAGCCCGCCGCCACCGGCGCGATCAATGACGTCGCGCCGACGCTTTGTCTCGGCAGGGCCGGCTGCCATTCCGCGCTCGCCAGTTGGGCAAAAGAGATCGCGCGGGGTTCGCCGTTCCCTTTCGGCCTGTCACTTCCGCCCTCGAAGATATCGATCATCTGCTTGATCGGGGTGATGCCGCAGATGGGCTCTTTGGCAAACGGAAAACTGTAGGCGATCGCGCCCACCAGACGATCATCGATGAACACGGGCGAGCCTGACATGCCCGCGAACACGCTCGTCCGATCGACATTGGGCCCGCTGAGTTTCGCGATAATCGTAGATTGTCGCGGACCCGTGAATCCGGGCAGCACACCGAGAATCTCGACCCCGAATTCCTGCGTCTCGCTTCCCGAAAACACTGTGCGCGCCATGCCCTTCATTCCCGGCCGCAAATCCTCCAGCGGAAACAAAGCGGCGACCGGAGCTGCCGACCTGGCCGAGGTCTTTACCACCTTGCCCTGACCCAGCGCTGCGATTGAAAAAGTCGAAAGCGCGGTAATGGTCAAAATGAGGAGCGTCAACTGGTGTTTTAGTGATTGCATGATTTCCTGAGAGTAACTTCGAAGAATTCCAAACGGCAGCGAGCCCGCTTCGTCAGCCAATATAGCCCAAGTCCCACGAAAGTAATAGCATGTTGTGGCAATGTTGGATGTTGAAGGGTTCATTCTGGTTGGCGGCAGGTCAAGCCGCATGGGCACAGACAAGTCGCTTATGCAATTTGACGGGCAAACATCCGTTGAACGCATTGCGGCGGAGTTGCGCTCAATAACCCCGCGGATTTCTCTCGTAGGCCGAGGCCGCGCCGGCTTCGATCCTGATTTGAGAATAATCCCGGACACTCACGAGCAGTGGGGAGCGCTGGGCGGGATTCATGCGGCTCTCGGCGCCTGCGTCGCTGATTGGGCGCTGATCGTCGCTTGCGATCTTCCGTTTGTCACGCGCGATCTTTGCTCGCGGCTTTTGATGCTCAGTCAGCAGGGATCTCCGGAGGCGGTCGTTCCGATTCAGCCTGATGGACGGCCACAACCGCTTTGCGCGCTTTATCGGCGCGAACCCTGCTTGCTCGAAGCGGAAAAACTGATCGCGAGCGGCGAGCACACTCCGCGGGCGCTTCTCGCCAACGTCAAAACTCGGTGGGTCCGGTCTGCAGAGTTGATCGACTTGCCGGGCGCTGAGAACTTCTTTTTCAACGTGAACACGCCGGACGATTACGAGCAGGCGCAGCTGCTGCTTTTGCAGAACCCCGCCTCGTCAGGATAGCGAGCCGGGTTTCTCTGCGCGCCTGAAATGACCAGTGCAATCGGAGAATCTAGATGATCCAGTCGCCACCACTCCTGGTTCTGATATAATCGCCGCGCTCTTATGTCGACTCGAACCAGACTTATACGACGGATGGGCAGAGTCTTCCTGCCATTCGTGCTCATCGTTTTGGTCGCGATGGCCGCCACGATGGTTTGGATCGCTTACGGCATCACTCGACCACCTCGCGCTCCTTATCTCGTCACGCCGCAAACCTTTTCTCAGGTCACGGGTCCGGCGCTCAACGCAACGGACGTTACCTGGAACAATCATGACGGCACGAAAGCGCGCGGCTGGGTGATTCGCGGTGCGGAAGGCGCGCCGGCGGTGATCCTTCTGCATCGCTATGGCGCGGACCGATCATGGCTTTTGAATCTCGCGGCGAAGCTGAACGAGACGACTAACTTTACCGTGCTCTGGCCCGACCTGCGCGGACATGGCGAGAATCCGCCGGTCAATACGTCCTTGTTAGGCGCAGTCGAAGGCGACGACGCGACCGCGGCGATTGATTACCTGCACACTTTGAAGACGCCTCTGGGCAAAACGCAAGTCGCCGGTCCAATCGGATTGTACGGCGTTGAGTTGGGCGCGTATGCGGCCCTGGACGCGGCGCGACGTTATCCGGAAGTGCGCGCCCTGGTGCTGGACTCAACTCCGGGATCGCCGGACGATCTGATTAGCGCGGTGACAATCAGGCACACGTCGATGAACAACTCGCTCCTGCCGCGACTGGGAAGCTGGGGCGTAAGGCTCTATTCGCTCGGCAAGTACCACAACATTCCATCGTGCGACCTGGCGCGTTCGCTGAAAGATGTGAAGGTCGTACTGCTGACCGGTGATGAAAGAGATCCATGGCACGAGTCAACTCTGGCCCTCGGCAAGTGCTTCGCAAACGGCGCCGTCGAAGTGAGGAAGGATCTGGCGCTGACCGGTTACAATCTCCCCACCTCGACTGGCGAGCAGGAAGAAGCCTACGACCGCCCAGTGATCGATTTCTTTGATAAGGCGTTGCGATAAGTCTTCGGGCAGTAGCCCGCGCGTTAGCGAGGGCGCCTCTTGCGATCGTATTAGGCGCAGTCGCGAAACCGCCGGCTTTAGAATTCTTTCAACATCACCACCCGCGTTTTCCAGCGACCGCTTCGATAAGACGCTGAATATTGTTCTCACGTCGAACTGCAAAACC
>DATGVD010000644.1:0-3254 GCA_035300785.1 Pyrinomonadaceae bacterium
GACCGCAGATTGGAGCTTCGTCGCTGATGGTTCGATCTTTTCTTCTGTCGCGTGCCCGCAAAGCGCCTCGACGTGCGCCAACAGTCTTGGCAGCAACACCGCTTTCGAAAACTCCTGCGCCAAAGGCGAGGGCCTTACCGAACCGCATCCCGCGCGCCGGGTACGAAACTCTTCAGCTCGATCCACAATCAGCCGAGTGACCGAATGTACTTCCCCGAAGCGGGCATGAAAAGCGCCGCTCGAATCCGAAAGCCGCTCAATAATGTCGCCCAGGTGACTTTCCGCCGGCCCAATATAAAGGAACGGCGATCCAATGGCCAGTATGTTGTAAATTTTGCTCGGATGCACGATGCCCAGGAACCGCGCGCCCATCACCACCACGTGCAAGTCCGCCGCCGACAGCAAGGCAGAGAGTTTTTCGATTGGCTGATACGGCAAACAGAGCACGTTCATCAGGTCATTGACCCGGGCAAACTCCCGAACTTTGTGCTGCTCGCTGCCGCCGCCGGCAAAAACAAAAACGATATCGTCGCGCGCGCTCAACTCTTGCGCCGCCTGAAGAACCGTATCCAGCGGATGACATGGACTGTGATTGCCTGCATACATCACCACGAACTTGCTTGCCAGATTGTGTGCGCGCCGAAATGCTTCCCTGCCCTCTGCGTCAAAGCGCACGGATTCGTCATGCGACCACGGCGGAATCACGTCGATCTTTTCTTCCGGAATTCCCTCGACTCCAATGCGCTGCTTCACAAACCGGTCGAGGACGACGATCTTGTCCGCGCGCCGCAGGCTGCTCCGGAGCAATACGCGCAGCAGCTTCGCCGTTAGAGACTCCGGCTTGAGCCAACCGGCGGCGATGGCTTCGTCCGGATTCAGATCCATCACCCAGAAAATCATCCGGCCGCCCTTGAGTCGCACAAACCAGGACGCCAGCCATGAGATCAAAGGCGGCGAGGTCAACGCTACCACCGCGTCCTGTCGCGGCAGGATTGCCAGCCGAAACGCACAGGCGATCGAAAAGCTGGCAAAGTTCAATGCGCGCCCGAAGCGCGATTTCTTGTGCGCGCGGATCGACCGCACGCGAATAATCCTGACCTTGTTCCAGCGCTCGCGCCGCGGAAACCGCAGTCCCTGATCGTCATAGCCGCGGTCGCTGCACACCACCGTCACGTCATGGCCGCGCTCGATCAGGCCAGCCGCCAGATCGGTAAGCTGCTGGGCCGTCGCGACCACGTCCGGCCAGAAGCATTGGTTCAGTAAGAGGACTTTCATTGACGCAAAATCAGCCACAGAGACACAGAGGAAGAAAGAGCATTGGCCACAGATAAACACAGATTTTCACGGATAGGAAATATGCAATTCCAATCTGTGTGAATCCGTGTTCATCTGTGGTTCATTCTTGCTTTTTCTCCGCGCCTCTGTGCAACCACACAATTCCCGAGATACAAACGTCCATCCGCGTCTTTACAAAACAATCAATCGCCTCTCGCGGACTTCGCGATCGTCACCGGCGCAGACGTCGCTTTTCTTCTCGCCGCAAAATCGGCAATCGTCCGCTCCAATCCCTTGGTCAGCGTGATTATCGGTTGCCACCCGAGCAGTTCATTCGCGCGCGTGATGTCTGGCTTGCGCTGGCGCGGGTCGTCCATGGGAAGCCGCTCGCGTTTGATGTTGGGGTTCGACCCGCACAGTCGCGCGACCTCTACGGCAATGCTTTCGATCGTGAACTCGACCGGATTCCCCAGGTTGACCGGCTCATGTAAATCCTCCGCATTCATCAAGCGGACCAGGCCGTCAACCAGATCGTCAACGTAGCAGAAGGACCTGGTCTGTTTGCCGTCACCATAAATCGTCAAAGGTTCGTTGCTCAGCGCCTGGACGATGAAGTTTGAAACTACCCGGCCGTCGTTCTCGACCATTCGCGGCCCATAGGTGTTGAAGATCCGAGCGATTCGAGTATCCACTCCATTTTGTCGATGGTAATCCATCATCAAAGTTTCAGCGACGCGCTTGCCTTCATCGTAGCAACTGCGCAAACCGATTGGGTTGACGTTCCCCCAATACTCTTCTTGCTGCGGATGCTCGAGCGGATCGCCGTACACTTCCGACGTTGAAGCTTGCAGGATTCGCGCGCGCACGCGTTTGGCAAGGCCCAGCATGTTAAGCGTGCCCATCACGTTTGTCTTGACCGTCTTTACCGGATTGTATTGGTAATGGATGGGCGACGCGGGACACGCCAGGTTATAAATCTGATCTACTTCCAGCAGGACTGGCTCGATCACATCGTGACGGAAGAGTTCGAACCGATGATTCTCGAGCAGGAATAAAATATTTTCGCGGCGCCCGGTAAAGAAGTTATCGAGACAGATCACTTCGTGCTCGTCAGCGATCAGCCGATCGCACAAGTGCGAGCCAATGAAACCCGCGCCGCCAGTTACCAGTATTCGCATTATCGTTTTCTAATTAGCCACAGAGAGAAAGAATAGGAATGAACCACGGATGAACACGGATACACACAGATCGGGATCGCGCATTTCCTATCCGTGAAATCCGTGTTTATCTGTGGCTAATGTTCTTTCCCTCTCTGTGCCTCTGTGGCTGATTAATTCTTCTCACGACACTATTCCCGAGATACAAAACGTCCATCTTTGTCTTTACGAAACACTCAATCGCCTCTCGCGGCGTGCACACGATGGGCTCGTTTTCGTTGAATGAAGTGTTCAGCACCACGGGCACTCCGCTCAACTCATGGAAGTCGGAAATCAGTTGGTAGTAACGCGGGTTTATCTTCTTTGAGACTGTTTGCAGCCGTCCCGAGCCGTCGACGTGAGTCACGGCTGGGATTTGTGCGCGGCGCTCCGGCTTTACCTGATAGACCATCAACATCGTCGGCGCTGGATGCGTCTGCTCAAAATAATCTCCAACGTGTTCTTCCAGAATCGACGGCGCAAAGGGCCGGAACGATTCTCGCTTCTTGATGCGCGTGTTCAGAACGTCTTTCATTTCAGCGCGGCGCGGATCGACTACGATCGATCGATTGCCGAGGGCGCGCGGCCCGAACTCCATACGCCCCTGAAACCAACCGACGACCAAACCGCCGGCGATATCGCGCGCGGCGCGCCGCGTCGTTTCCTGATCAGACAAGGTTTCGTATTTCAAGCCGCTGCGATCGAGTTCAGCGCGGATCTCGCTGTCGCTAAACTCCGGTCCCGTGTATGCGGTCTCCATTACTTCAACGCGCGGCTGCCGGA
>DATGVD010000645.1:0-3637 GCA_035300785.1 Pyrinomonadaceae bacterium
TGGGATTGCATAGGACCTCGCTTTGAATTTTGGATTTGAAGCCGGAATTGCCCGCACAGAGACACGAAAAGCAAACAAGAAGCTGCGGAAAATCTGTTTGGGAAAACTCTCTGATGAGGCGGGGCGGACTACTTTACGCGAGTCAGTATACTACCTAACACTATTCAAGTCGAGAGGATTATCTAACGCCAGGCCACACGGCCGGAACAAAAGAGTCGAATCACCATGCGCGCTATGGTGCTGCGCGTGCGGAACGATGTCTCGGTTGAGATGTACGCGGGCCCGTATCGTGGTGCCGTGATTGAGTTGAGAGTCGATTGAAAACTCTCCGTTCAACAGTTTGATTCGCTCTTGCATGCTCACAAGGCCAAGCCCTATGCCAGTTATTGCCGCTTTAGGGTTAAAGCCATGGCTCGATCGTTGACATTGTGACTCCCCTTTCGGACCGCAACACCCTTCTGGTACTCATAAGGCCGGAGATGGAGCGATGTTACTGAGGTAGATATACTTAAGAAAAGAAGCCTAGTCTACGGGCACTGTACTTCGCGGTCGCTGGTAAGAATACTAGTCGCCGGTGGCAGTCGGTATACGGATCGACCTGCTATTACCCGGCACAATCTGCTGTGACAGCTCAGTGTATTGCTAAAAATGAGCAAATGACACTGCGGACTGGAGTTGCCGCCTCCCGACACGGAAAATCCCTATAACGACGATCCAGCCCGCAGTGGGGTTTTCAACCTTGCAGGCCCGCGACAATAAGGTGAGGGTCGATGCCAATGCACCTGTCAAAACTGACAGGTCAATAGGAATGCCATCAGTGCGCTACCGCGGCGACGGCTGCGGAAAGCTAAATGGTTTTCACGGCCATAGCGGGACAAATCCGGCCACTGCTGTTACTTCTTACAGTTTCCGCCGCGTAAGAATCGTCACAACTTAGTCAGCACAGATTTCTCGATTGCCGCTCTTGCATATGGCGGAAGGTCAATTTCCGACATTGAGGTGCAAATCGAATGCGCGAGGCCATAGCATGACTACGAATTTGTCACGGAATTGCAGGTGGGCCGCGCTTGCCGGTGTCCTCACGCTGGTTGCGGCGCTCACCGTTGATCTAGCGTGGGCTCAACAACCGCCGCAATCGACACAAGCGAAGCCGCGAATCGAAAAGGATCTCTTAGGCGAAAAGGAGATCCCGGCCGACGCGTACTACGGCGTCCAGACCGCGCGGGCGCTAGAGAACTTCCAATTATCGGGAGTGTCGATCAACCACTACCCAGGGTTTGTGGAAGCGTGGGCGATCGTCAAGCTGGCCGCAGCCCAGGCGAATACAGACGTGGGCGCGATGAAGAAGGAACGCCTTGCGGCGATTGAGAAGGCCTGCCTGATGGTACTGGCGGGCAAATATCACGATCAATTTCTGGTCGACTGGTATCAAGGTGGGGCTGGCACATCCACGAACATGAATGCCAATGAAGTGTTGGCCAATATCGCGCTGGAGGCAAGTGGTCACAAGAAAGGTGAGTATCAGTTCGTCGAGCCACACGACGATCTGAATATGTCGCAGTCGACGAACGATTCGTACCCCACGGCTATTAAGGTGGCGATCCTACTGCGGAACGATAAATTGATTAATGAATTGCACCTGCTCGCGGAGTCATTCCGCGCGAAGGGAGATGCCTATATTCAGGTAGTTAAGATGGGACGCACGGAAATGCAAGACGCCGTGCCGATGACTGTAGGCCAAGAATTCCGCGCTTTCGCTGCGTCGCTTGAAGGCGAGATACAGCTGTTGCGGGAGGCCGAGAAATCGCTATATGCCGTGAATATGGGGGCCACGGCGATCGGCACGGGCATAAACGTCCCAAAGGGATATCCGGAGAAATGCGCCGCGCATCTAGCAAAGCTCACGGGTAAACCGATTGTTCCAGCGTCAGATATGTTGGCTGCCACCTGGGACCAACAAGGATTTGTTGTTTATTCGTCGGCGCTGAAAAGCTTGGCCATTAAGCTTTCGAAAATCTCAAGCGACCTGATTTTGCTGACTTCCGGGCCGCGTGCCGGCCTATCTGAGATCAACCTACCGGCGCTCCAGCCCGGCTCGTCAATCATGCCGGGGAAGGTGAACCCGGTTGTTCCCGAAGTGATGAACTTGGTTGCTTTCCGCGTAATGGGCAACGACTACGTCACGACGCTGGCGGCACACAGTGGACAGCTTCAGCTAAACGCCTACGAACCGATCGAAGGTCTTGCGGTACTGGAATCGCAGCACCTGCTGTATCGCGCGTCGATCCTATTGCGCACAAAATGCGTCGACGGCATTACGGTGAACGAGAAAGTCCTGGCTCACTACATGGAAACGACTGTGGGCATCGTGACCGCGCTCAATCCTGTCTTGGGCTACGACAAGTCCACCGAGCTAGCGCAAGAAGCTTACAAGAGCGGCAAAGGGATACTCGAAATCATTCGCGAAAAGAAAATCCTTACCGAGGCGCAGATAAAGGAACTCCTCGACCCCGCGAAACTGGCCGGATTGGATAAGAGCAAGGACAAGACCGATTGATGTGACGAAGAGCAGCCCGCATACAAAGGTTGAAAGGAGTGTTATGAAGAGATCTCACAGAATCTGCGCCGCTTTCCTTGTGCTCGTTTTCTGCGCCGGTTGCCAGAATGCCGCCAGTCAGGGGAAGAAGCCTAACGTCGTCATTCTCGCAACTGGCGGAACGATCGCAGGAGCCGCCGGCAGCGGGACGCAATCCGCGTACACCTCCGGAGCCGTGACGATCGATGCCATGTTGGAAGCCGTGCCCGGAATCCGCGAGCTAGCGAACATCAAGGGTGAACAAATAGCCAACGTAGGCTCGCAGGATATATCGTTCGACATCATGCTGAAGCTCGCCAGGCGCATCAACGAACTGTTGCGGTCGCGGGATGTAGACGGAATCGTGGTTACTCACGGAACCGATACCATGGAGGAGACGGCGTACTTTCTCAATCTGGTGGTGAAGAGCGACAAACCGGTGGTCATGGTCGGATCCATGCGGCCGTCTACGGCGGTCAGCGCCGACGGTCCCCTGAACCTCTACAACGCGGTAGGGGTTGCCATTGATCCGAAAGCCCACGGCCGCGGGGTCCTGGTGGTCATGAACGACCAAATTCACGCAGCCCACTCGCTCACGAAGATGAGCACGACAGACGTTCAGACCTTCATGTCGCCGCAACGTGGCGTGGTTGGCGTCACCGCGTATGGCAAGAATGATTTTTACAACGCGCCGCCGTGGAAGCACACTACGTCGAGCGAATTCGACATCTCCAACGTAACGAAGCTCCCGCGGGTGGACATTATCTTTGCTTGCGCAGATATGTCGCCAGACCTGATCACCGCCAGCGTTAACAGTGCAGCGAAGGGCATCATTATCGCTGGTGTTGGCAATGGCAACATGAACGAAGCTGCCATCGAAGCGGCCGCTCAGGCGGCTAAACAAGGCGTGGTTGTGGTTCGCAGTAGCCGAGTGCCCACAGGAACGGTGGGGCGCAATGTGGAAGTGAAAGACGATGAGCTGGGTTTCATTGCCTCTGATGAGCTGAATCCGCAGAAATCGCGAATCTTGTTGTCCCTGGCACTTCTGAAACCGCATAGCGC
>DATGVD010000646.1:0-9255 GCA_035300785.1 Pyrinomonadaceae bacterium
ACGCTTGAGGTGCAGCACATTTTTGAGGAGGGAGAACTGGTTGCAGTTCACTCTCGAGTGCAACACGGGTCCGGTGAGCCGGAAATCTCCGTGGTTCACATTTTCCGCTTTGAAGGCGATCGGATTGCGGAGCTGTGGGACGTGGGCCAGGTCGCGCCGGCTGACTCGCCAAATAAGTATGGGATGTTCTGAGGCGACTCAAGAATAGGGCTTCTGGGTTTCGTGATTTTTTCGTGTGATTTCGTGGATCGAGTCTTCACCTCGAGAGGACCATCCACGAAATCACACGAAAGGGCACGAAAGATGCCTCTTCAAAGTCATTTCAGAAACACTAAACTAGTTCCCGACAATTCGGATTACGTGATAGTGCTTCGCTCCCTTGCGCAGAACCAAAACCTGGCCATCGATAAACTCTGAAGTAGAGATCGCTTTCCGCACATCGTCCGCGCGCCGATTGTTCATGCACACCCCGCCGCCCTGAACCAGACGTTTGGCTTCACCCTTTGAAGGTGCGAGACCGGCGATTACAAGCGCGTCGCCGAGCGTGAAGTCATCGCCAACAAGCTTTGATCTTTCCAGTTCCGTCGAGGGCACATCCGCGAAGATGTCGAGAATTTCCTGCACACTCAGGCCGCTGATCTCTTTACCGAACAATACTTCTGACGCACGCAACGCTTTCTCAAGTTCCGTCTCGCCGTGAACGAGGGCGGTCACATGACGGGCCAACTCTCTTTGCGCTTTGCGTTGCTCAGGCTCCGCGCGAACCCTCTCTGCCAGCGCATCAATTTCTTCTTGCGACAGCCACGTGAAAAATTTCAGATAGGCGATCACGTCGCGGTCGTCCGTGTTGAGCCAGAACTGATAAAAGCGATATGGCGAAGTTAGTTTTGGATCCAGCCAAACGGCGCCGGCTTCGGTCTTGCCGAACTTCACGCCGGCGGCGGTGGCCACCAGCGGAAACACCAGACCGTGCGCCTTCGCGCTCCTTAATCTGCGAATCAGATCGATCCCGGCGACGATATTCCCCCACTGATCGCTACCGCCCATTTGTAAAGTGCACTTATATCGATCGTAGAGAACGAGATAATCGTAGGCTTGCAGTAAAGGATAGCTAAACTCAGTAAACGAAATCCCATCGTCAGTTTCCAGCCGCCGTTTGATCGCTTCTTTGGCCAGCAGATTGTTCACGGTGAAATATTTTCCGACGTCGCGCAGGAATTCCATCATCGAAATCGGAACCAGCCAGTCGGCGTTGTTTACGATGCGCGCCGGATTGTTGGCAGCGTCGAAATCCAGAAAGCGGCTGAGTTGCTCTTTAATTCCAACGAGATTTTCTGCTACTTGTTCTTTAGTTAAGAGCTGGCGCTCTTTTGTCTTGCCGCTGGGATCGCCAATCAAACCGGTGCCGCCGCCGGCAATCGCAATCGGCGTGTGCCCGAACTTTTGCAGGCGAGCCAGTCCCATCACCGGCAGAAGCGATCCGACGTGCAGACTTGCCGCCGAAGGATCGAAGCCAATATAGGCAGTCAACTTCTCCTCGCCGAGAGCTTGCTTTAGTTCTGGCGTGGCTTCGTGGATCATTCCCCGCCACTGAAATTCGTCAAAGAGATTCATCTTCAAAGTCCCGCTTCAAATTCAGCCGAGGATGATAACACGGAGCGGGAGGTCTCACTTGAGCCAACCCTGGCCCGACACCCTGATTTTATGTGGCCCAGGGCGGAACAGGAGTATAGTTTCGCCGGGTTTGTTCATGAAGTCTTTGCAATGCCTTTCGGTAAGGCCGGAATCCGAAGCTGACTGACTCGCATGGAAATTCTCATCCCACTTCTTATCATCCTCTTCATCCTGCTGGTAATCGTCACGCTGGTCGGCCATGGAATCTGGGTGGCGCTGGCCTGGATCTTCAGAGGCGGAAAACCTAAACCGTCAGTCGTCGGCCTAACTCTCTCATTAAGCTCGCCGGCGCAACGCCCATGTCACAACTGTAGTGAATCTCTCGAAATCCAAATGAAGTTCTGCGGAGTTTGCGGAGCGCAAAGATTATCACTGGTGCAGGAAGCGCAACTTCACGAACTGTTAGGCACGCTGCGGCAATTAGAACGCCTTCATCAGTCCGGCGCGTTGGACGCAGTCAATTTTCGCGTCCTCAAAACAAGGATCGAAAACGAACGCGAACAGATGCTATTCCCCGATGGTCGTCCGGGCACTGCCGGGCAGCCGTCGCTGTTCACGCCGGAGAGCACATCTCGGAAGACGCCGCCAGAGCCAGTAGAGCCCGAGAGACCTCCATTCATATCTCCCGAGACTACTGAAGAACAGCCGCCTGATAAAGAGGCCCCAGGGTTCGGAGCTTGGGCGAAAGACTCAGACGAAGCAAAGCCTGTCTCGCCGTTTCCGAAACCGCCGCGCAGACCATTCGCGGAAGTGCTTGCGGCGTTCATGGAGCAGAGCAACGTCCGCTGGGGCGAGATCATCGGCGGCGTCTTGATCATTGGTTGCTCGACGGCTCTGGTGATCAGTCTCTGGGCGCAAATCTCCCGCGTTCCGTTGATGAAGTTTTTGATCTTCACCACGGTTACCGCGGCATTGTTCGGCGTCGGTTTCTACACCGAGCATCATTGGAAATTGCCGACCACCAGTCGCGGCATTCTGACCATCGCGACGCTGCTGGTCCCGCTTAACTTTCTGGCCATCGCTGCGGTTTCGGCAGGCGCGGCGCCACCGGGCGCACTGATCATTGGCAGCGAAATCATTGCGCCCGCCATCTTCCTCTGCCTGGTTTATTTCGCAGGGCGAGTGATCACGCCGTCGTGGCCGCACCTGCTCGCTGCGGGGGCGCTGGGGTCGTCGGCAGGTCAATTGCTCATTCGACATTTGGCCGCACCCGACAATTCCGCGAACTTGCTGATCCTGCTGGGTGCTTTCCCCGTGCTTTGTTACGTCGTCGCGAGCGGTTGGGTGCTGAAACTTGCCCTGGCCGATGGGGAAATCGATGAAGGTGAAGCCAACGCCATTTTCGTTACGCTGGGCACTCTGACCTTTGCTGCGGTCCTTCCGTTCGGACTCTTGCTGCACAAGACTGGGTCGACCGGCATGGCGATGATGCATCTGGCGCCGCTGGTCACCCTCGGCGGGACGCCGATGCTCGCCACGGGTATTGTGCTCTGGCGGCGTGTCCGGCGAAAAGAACTATTCGCGACGCGCACGGCCGGAGCGAGCATAGCGATTCTCGGAACGGTGATGACTGTTGCCGGCATGGTGCTGGCATGGCCGAATCCCGCGAGCATAGTGCCCGCGGCCTTATTCAACTTTGCGGTATTCACCGCAGTCGCCGTTTTCCTCGACGAGCCTCGCGCTCACGTCATCGCCGCCGGCTGTCTCACACTCGCCTATGTGATCGCCTTTCATGTCATGGCAGGTCACGTTCCGTGGGAGAACTTGCGCGTCGCTTCGCTGCTGCGGATCACGGAAAGCGTGCGTACGGGGCAAGCGCTGGCGATTCCATTCGTTTCGTTCGTGCTCGTGTACGAAGCGTTGCGCAGAAGACGGAAAGAGCGCGACGCATTTTCGTACTTGCTGGCAGCGTGCGCCGTGGCAGTTGTCAGCTTACTGTTCCTGTTTGCGTTCGGGATTGGCCCCGATACTGATATCTATCACATCTCGGCGATCCTGGCGCTTTATGCGGCAGGTGCTTTCTGGTTTGCGTGGCGTGAAAAGTTTGTCGCGTTCACGTGGGCCGGAACAGTGTTGTTGTTCTTTACCGCCGCGCAAGTTTGTCACTCGCTTCTTGCCGTCCGCTTTCCGTGGCAGGCGTCATCCTTGTTCTTCGCGGTTGCATGCACCGCGGGTGCGCTGGGGATGCGGCAGCTCGGCAAACCTACGTTCGAGCGCTTACTGGTTGCGCCGCTACAGAAGTCCGCGACGGCAGCTTCAATTGCGGTCGTGCTGTTCCTGTTGGCGGAAATGGCGGGGCGGGGTTTTGAGCCCGCCTCATTGCTCGCGACGCATACGTTCATTTTGGCTGTGGTCTGGTTGGGCTTACTTGCTCTCAGTCACTCAGCGATCTTCTTCACCGGTTTTCAGATGGCACTTACACTCGGCGCAATTCTGCTCACCAAGGCTTACTTGCAGCGCTTCGATTGGTACGCGTATCGACCCAACGCGTGGCTGCATCCATGGGCGTTACAAATTCAGGGCAGCGTCCTCGGTCTGATTTGCCTGACTTGGATCGCGATCCGAGCGCTCGCGCGCAGACGCGGCGCGGCACGGACCGATCAGATCGAGAATGAACGCGGTTGGGCCGCGCGACTTGTCCTCGAAATGCCGTTCGCATTCGATCATCTACTGGCGGGAGCGCTAGTGATCGGATTCGTGATGCTGGTTGCCCTCGGAACCGCGAGCGGAATCAGCAAGGAACTGACGAACGCCGCGCGGGCGCCGAAAGTCTTCAACCTCGCCGGATTTCCACACGAATTGATCTTCGGGTTGGGCAGTCTGATCCTGCTCTGGATTCTGCTGGCCGTGATGTTCGCGAATTTGCGGGAGCGCAGCCACAGCGGTTTTGCATTAGGTGCGCTGTTTGTGTTGTGGTCTGTGTGTCTGCTTCTGGCCGGCAGATTTGAATCGCAGTTTGCGACGGCTTCAGCCGGCCGCTGGGGCGTCGCGATTTTTCTGCTCGGCACATCGATCGCTTACGCGTTTGGCGGGAAATCTGCGGCCACAAGATCGCGCCGCGACTTCTTCGTCACGCGCGCAGTCCTGCTCTTCATTACCCTGGCGCCGCTGATTGCTCTGACCCTCTCTCCGATAGTCGACGACATAAATTACGTGTCCGCGCGCGGCCCGCAAGCCGGCCTCTTCCGGGCGATGGGAACCGTGGCTCTGTACGGCGTGCCGCTGATTCTCGCGGTGTTGGCGTTGGGAATTCACGCAATGCGCGAGCGCTCGGCGCCATTTGCCTTCGCGGCCGGCTTGCTCGTCAATTTCACCGTGACGTCGGTGCACATTGCTTCAGTGGCGCAGCTAAATGGCTCGATGAACCGCGTCGTGCTCGTGAATTCGTTGCAACTCAACGCCATTGCGGCGGCGGGCGTGGCGCTCGTGTGGATGGCCACGCGAGCGTGGTGGATGCAATCCGATCTCCCTCTCCCTATTTGGGGTGAGGGCTTAGCGCCAGAAACCAACACCAATACTGATTCGTCTCAGCATAACCGACGCGACCGTGAGCATTTCCTGCTTAGCTGTCAGAAAGGGATCGCGATCTTTTTTGTCACGATTTTCATCGTTCCCATCGCGTTGCATTTGATTGCGCTTCCTAATCGCGCGGGCGCCGCCACGTTCGTCGCCGGAAGTTTCAATGGTTGGCTCGCCGTCCTTCTGACCGTTGCAGTTGCCATTGTGTTCGCCAAGCTATTCTGGAAACCGCTCGGCGTCGCCACTCTCGCGGCGTCTTTGCTGGCCACGGGCGCGCTCGGGGCTTTCGGCGTTGCGCGATTCGGAGTTACCAAGTGGGCGGGATTGCACGTCCTGCTTGGCGGAATAGTTTTAATAGCCTGGGCGCTGTTGCTCGCGAAAGATTTGCCAAGGCTCTTCCACGACGAAGAGCGCAAACTGATCGCTCGAATATGGGCGCGCATTGGGTTGACTCTCGCCGATGATTGGGAGTGGGACAGCGTGCTATTTGCGACAGCCGTTGGCGCGAGTGCGGTGCTGTTGGCGCTGCGCGGTCCGTTCAGCGATCCGCTGGGCGCGTGGTGGTCAATCGGCGGCCTGCTTTCGATGTGCGCGCTCGCGGCCGCGCTCAACTGGGTCACTTTCAAGCGCGCTTATCTCTATGCCGCGGGGATTCTCTTCAACCTTTCAGTTTCAATCTGGGCGCTTAAGTATCAGAGCCAGCTCACCAGCCTCAGCGCATTTGTCGAAGCCAACATCATCGCGCTGAGTCTCACCGGCGTGCTCTGGTTGTGGCTGGAACTCAGGACCCGTCGCCTGCAACCCGGAACACAGTCAGACGCCGCGACATCTTTTCACAACGTGGCGGCGCTCGCGTCACTTCTGGCGATGGGCGGCGTGGTTGCCGTCCGCCTGCGCGCTGATTTGCTTGGTTTCTATCCGACGCTCCTCACCGGACTGGATTTGTGTGCGCTCGTTTCGCTGGTTGGGTTGATGGCGGCGTGCTTGTGGGATCGCGAAGCGAAATACGCCGTCGCCGGAATCTATCTGCTCGGTCTGTTAACGGCCGCAACGGTTTTGCATCACCTGAGCCTGACGCCGCGACACCTGGCCTGGGCGCTGATGATAGCCGGAGCCGTTCAGGCAATCGCCGCCGCGCTCATCTGGCGCGCTCGTGAGCCGGTCGTTTCCTGGGCGAGCCGGTTGAAAATTCCGCCACGCATCGATCCCGCGATCAGTGAACTCGTGTGGTTGAGTGTCTTCAACAGTCTGATCGTAGCGGCGGTCGTAGGCTTGGCGTTCTGGATCGACTTGAGGTTCTTTGAATGGCCGCTGCGTGCCGGGGCGGCGATGGCCGTAGTCGCACAGGCATTGACGTTCGGTTTGATGGCGCAGGGAATACATCGCTTGAAATGGCAGCGAGCCGCAGTCGCCATGTTCCTCCTGGGCACGGTCTTTCTCGGCTGGTCAGGTTTGGCGCCGGGAGCGAGCGGCACCTGGTTGAATCGCGCGGTTATCCTGATGAGCTTGATGTTCGCGACGGTGGCAAGTTTCGGCATCGGGTTGGATCAGTTGATCGCGCGCGAACCAGACTGGTCGAGAGCCTTTCGCGATTGTGTTCCGTCAATGACCATTGCGGGCATCGTCGCTCTCGGCTTTGTGCTCAGCACCGAAGTTTATTACCAGATCGAGTTTGGCGCCGTGCGCGTCAGGTTCCTCGCGCTCATAACCGTTGCTCTGACACTCGCTGCCGCAGTCGTGATTTGCATCGTCTTTGCAGTTTCGCCGAAACACGATCCGCTCAGTCTCTCTGAACGCTGGCGGAGCGGTTATGTCTATGTCGCCGAAGTCATGCTGGTCCTGCTCTTCATGCACATTCGTTTGACGATGCCCTGGCTCTTCCACGGTTTCTTCCAACGTTACTGGCCGCTGGTGGTCCTGACGATCGCTTACGCCGGCGTCGCGATCAGCGAAGTGCTGAGAAGACGCCAGGTTCGCGTGCTTGCGGAACCGATCGAGCGCACCGGTGCGTTTCTGCCGTTGCTTCCGGTGATTGGTTTCTGGATTGCGCAGTCGCAAGTCGAATATTCAACGCTGCTGTTCGTCGTGGGTGGCCTGTATGGCTTGCTGTCGATCCTGCGAAGCTCTTTTTGGTTTGGCCTGGCCGCCGCGCTGGCGGGAAACGGCGGACTCTGGTATCTGCTGCATGAAACGTCTGAGTATCACTTCCTTCAGCATCCGCAACTTTGGTTGATCCCGGCGGCGATCTCTGTATTGATCGCGGCCCACCTGAACCGCAAAGACTTTTCCGAAGCGCAGATGACCGGCATCCGCTATCTGTGTCTCATCACAATCTACGTGTCTTCGACCGCGGACATTTTTGTTAACGGCGTCGCGAGCTCGCCGTGGCTGCCGCTGGTCCTCGCCGGGTTGTCAGTCGCTGGAGTGTTCGCCGGGATGATCTTCCGCATCCGGGCGTTCCTGCTGCTCGGCTCGATCTTTCTGCTGTTGGCGATCGCGACGATGATCAAATATGCGTCCGTCAACTTTGGCTGGACCTGGCTGTGGTACGTGGCCGGCATTATTACGGGCGCGCTGATCATCGCCACCTTTGCGGTGTTCGAGAAGAAGCGCGCCGAAGTTCTGCGCCTGGTCGATGAATTGAAGGATTGGCAACGTTAATCCACAGACTACTTTTTCATTTCGGCGTAATCTGCGCAATCTGTGGACAGTTTTCCTGCTAGTATGTCGCCGCTTATGAATCGTCGACAATTCAACATCGGACTGCTGGGAGCTGCGGGCGCGATTGCGTCGCGGCCGTTCGCGGTCCGGCCTTTCGCGCAACAGCAACTGCGAGTGAATGGCGCGCGCATCAGCCAACACCTCAACGCCCTCGCTGAGTTTGGCAAGAACCCGCAAGGCGGCGTCAGCCGGCTCGCTTACAGTGAAGCCGATCGGCGTGGCCGCGAATATGTGTTTGGCTTGATGCAGCAGGCGAAGCTCGATGTTGCGATCGACGCCGCGGGGAACATTATCGGCCGCCGCGCGGGCAGCGATCGGAGCCTCAAGCCGCTGCTATTTGGTTCGCACATCGACAGTGTGCCCGAAGGCGGCAACTACGATGGCGTAGTTGGTTCGCTGGCCGCGATTGAAGTCGCGCAGACCCTGGCGGAAAACAGTCTCACCACGCGCCATCCGCTCGAAGTTGTCATCTTTCAAAATGAAGAAGGCGGTTTGATCGGCAGTCGCGCGATGAATGGCGAGTTAACCGAAAAAGAACTCGACCTCGTCAGTCGCAGCGGCAAGACCATCCGCGAAGGCATCCGGGTTTTAGGCGGTGATCCAACAAAGCTTTCCGGCGTTAAGCGAGACAAAGGCAGCATCGCGGCTTATCTCGAACTGCACATCGAACAGGGCGGCATCCTTGAAGCCGAGAAGCTCGACATCGGCGTGGTCGAAGGCATCGTCGGTATCAACTGGTGGGACGTGACGATTGAAGGTTTTGCGAATCACGCGGGCACGACACCGATGAATAAACGTCAGGACGCGTTGTTGGCCGCCGCGAAATTCATCGAGGCCGTGAATCGCATCGTGATCAGTGTTCCCGGCCGCCAGGTCGGTACGGTTGGCAGGATTCAGGTGCTGCCCGGCGCGCCGAACGTGATCCCCGGTAAGGTAGTTTTAAGTCTTGAGCTGCGCGATCTCGACGCCGCAAAAATCCAAATGCTCTTTGAGAAGATCCGAACTGAAGCGGATCAGATTGCAAAAGCAAGTAAGACGACGCTCGACTTCAAAGAGATCAACGTAAACATTCCGGCACCGACTGACGCGCGCATTCGAAGTCTAATTGATCAATCAGCGAAAGACTTGGGATTGAGTACCAAGCAGATGCCGAGCGGCGCCGGTCACGATGCGCAGGACATGGCCCGCCTCGCACCTGTCGGCATGATCTTCATTCCCAGCGTGGGCGGCATCAGCCACTCGCCAAAGGAATTCTCCCGTCCTCAGGACATTGCGAACGGCGCGAATGTGTTGCTGGGGGCGGTGCTGAAAGTTGATCGAGTAACTCTAGTTTAGCCCAGC
>DATGVD010000647.1:0-3842 GCA_035300785.1 Pyrinomonadaceae bacterium
CGCTCGAATGCCGCCTTATCAGCTTGCGCGAAGGCTCTAAGCCGCTCACGCTCGAGGTTGATTATCTGCTGCTCGACAGAATTCGGGGGAGTTCCTTTGCCGTTCTTTGTCTGAACAAAACCTATGGATGCCGCTACCACAAGTATGATGGTACAGAGGGTACTCTTCATCGTTCTATTCCTTTCTGTGTGTATTGTAAGCTCAATGAGCTAACACTTCATGTATTGCCGATGTTCGCAAATTGGTAAGCGCCCAACAAGTAATTATGCATCACATCCGCGCGATAATACTGTCGACGACGGAGCTATGCATCACGGTTGATCTCAGTCTCCGGTCGCCAGGTCGGACGGTAGCGACTCTGGCGGCTGTTCTGTCTTATCGCCTCGGCGTTTCGGTGAATGACGTGAGCCGAAGAACTTTGTTCGATCCAGAACCTTTTCCTGGAACTGTTCGAGATAAAGATAAATCACGGGCGTGATGTATAGCGTGATGAATTGGGAAACCACGAGGCCGCCGACAACTACGAGCCCGAGCGGGCGCCGCGAGGAACCATCCGCTCCGTAACCCAGCGCGATCGGCATCGCGCCAAACACGGCGGCCAGGGTCGTCATGAGGATCGGGCGGAACCGATCCATGCTGGCGTCGTGAATCGCTTTGTCGGCCGCCTCGCCGGCGTCAACCCGCTGGCGCGCGAAGTCAACAATCATGATCCCGTTCTTCTTTACGATCCCCATCAGCATGAACATGCCAACGAATGCATACAGCGACGCCTCCTGCCCAAATAGAACGAGCGTCAACAAACCACCGACCAGAGCCGTGGGCAGCGTCGACAGCACGGTCAAGGGGTGCACGTAGCTTTCGTAAAGAATTGCGAGAATCACGTACATCACAAACACCGCGAGCGCCATCAGGACAGTCAAGCTCGTGACGGTGTTGCTGAATGTCTGGGCCTCGCCCTGCAGTTCCGCGCGTACCGTGGTCGGAACAACTTCCGCCGCCGCTTTGCTGATGAAATTCGTGGCATCGCCCAGAGCCACGCCGGGCTTAAGATTGAAGAAGAGGGTCACACTCGTGAACTGATTCAGATGATTCACGGCCTGCGGACCGAGCGTTGGCTTCCAGTTGACCAACTCGCCGAGCGGCACCAGACGTTGGCCGTTATCGGACCTGATATAGAGTTTCGAAAGATCTTCAGGATTCGCGCGGGCGGCGTCTTCCATCTCCAGAATGACCTGGTATTGGTCCTCCGGTTTCTTTATCAGGTAGAGGTAGTTCTGCGAATAAGCGTTGCGCAGCAGCGTCAAAATTCGTGCCTCAGAGACTCCATAGGTCTTCGCCTGCTCGCGGCGCAGTTCAATATCGAGATTCGGCGTGTTGTTGTAAAAGTCCGATGAGACGGTGAGAAATCCCGGATAGGTCATGAGCTTGCCCAAAAGCTTCTGGCTAACTTCATAGACTTGATCGGGATTAGCTCCGGACACTGCAAAGGCGTATTGGCCTTGCTGCTGGCTGGTCACTCCGGTGCTGATCTCAAGCACCGGAAAGGGCCGCAGGAACGTGAACACTCCTGGAATTGAATTCAGCTTGCCCATCATCTGGGCCGTCACCTCTGCTATCGGTGGACGCTCCGCCGGGGGCTTGATGAACGTGAAGGTGATGCCCTGATTCGCTGCCAGGAATCCGGTCGCGCCAGTCAAGGTAAAGTCGGTAATGACATTCGGATCCTGGTGCAGCGTTTCATCGACACGATTCTGCAAGGCCTTCATTTGATCAGGCGAAGAACCCTCGCGAGCAATGAACGCGCCAAAGACAACGCTACTGTCTCCCGGCGGCAGGAACGCTTTGGGAACCAGCACGAAAAGCCAGACAGTTCCAGCCAGGCAGATCACCCAGATGATTGGCGAGATCCAGCGATGTCGCAGGAACCACCAGAGCGATCCGCCATACATCCGAAGCACACGTTTCTCAATGCCGCCGATCACGCGTTCCACCCAGGTCTTCTTCGAACCTTCGCCACGTTCTTTTAACAATCGGGCGCACATGAGCGGCGTAAGTGTCAGCGACACCAAACCGGAAGCGAAGATCGCAATTACAATCGTGATGGCGAACTCGCGAAAGATTCGGCCCACCAGCCCGGACATAAACACGAGTGGAATGAAGACCGCCGCCAGCGAGATGGTCATCGACATGATTGTGAAGCTGATCTCTTTGGCGCTGTTGATGGCGGCCTCAAACGGCTGCTCGCCGCGCTCCATTCGGCGCACGGTGTTTTCCAGAAAGACAATCGCGTCGTCAACCAGAAACCCGATCGCCAGCGTGAGCGCCATCAGCGACAGGTTGTCGAGACTGTAGCCAAGCGCCCGCATCGCGATGAACGTGATGAGCAACGACAAGGGCAGCGCGACGGTCGGGATAAGTGTATCGGTGGCTCGGCCGAGGAAAGCAAAAATCACCATCACCACCAGGACAAAGGCGATGAGGAGCGTTGTTTCTACGTCGGTGACGGAATGAACTATGCTCAGTGAGCGATCGTAGATCGGCGTAACGCGAATCGATCCCGGCAGCTCGGCGCTAACCATCGGCAAAATCTGTCTGATGCTCTGGGATACCTCAACCGCGTTAGCGCCGGCACGGCGATTGACGGCGACGATTACGGTCGCCGACGGCACCTCATAGCCACGCACCCAGAAACGCATGTTGACGCGTTCGTCCTGAACGGAATCTTTGACGGTAGCGACGTCGCGCAGATACACTGGCGATGCCCCGGTTCCACCAACGATCAAGTTGCTGTATTGGTCGGCGCTTTCGAGTTGTCCCTGCGGCCTTAGAATCGCGGTTCCGGAGTTGCTGTCCAGTTGGCCCGCTCCGGTGTAACTCGTTCCGCTCTTGATCGCGGCGCTCAGATCGTCGATCGAGATTCCGCGCGCCCACATAGCCGACGGATTCGCTTTGATCCTTATCGCCGACTTCGTGCCATAGACATTTATCCGCGACACACCGGGCAGGATACTGAGGCGCTGGCCCACCTGCGTGCTTGCGTAGTCATAGAGCTGGCCCGGCGTGACGGAATCGCTGGTCAGCGCGATGTACATGATCGGCTGATCGTTCGGGTTGCTCTTCGAATATGTCGGCGGCGACGGAAGATCGGCGGGCAGACTGCCGATCGCTTGAGAGATTGCCGTCTGTACGTCGGTGGCCGCGGCATCAATGTTTTTTTCGAGGGCGAACTGAAGCGTGAAAGTTGCGACTCCCTGAGTGCTCTTGGAAGTCACCACCTCGAGCCCGTTGATGTGCATGAATTGGCGCTCGAGCGGGGTGGCAATGTTGTTCGCAATCGTATCCGGGCTTGCTCCCGGGTAACCCACCGTCACCTGGATCACCGGATAATCAACTGCCGGTAGATCGTTCACCGGCAATTGAGAGTAGGCCAATACGCCGAACAGAATTACTGACAGCGTTAAGACCGCAGTCATGACGGGACGGCGAATGAATGGCTCGGAGAGATTCATGGTAGTTCTTTTCGTGCGGCTTCGTGTGATTTCGTGGATCGAGTTCTTTGCGCCCAGCAGGCGATCCACGAAATCACACGAAAAGTCACGAAGAATGAAAGCCGGCAGTCTGAACTTTCTTGAAGTTGAGTCATTACCCTCTACTTTGTCCCATTACCGGTCGTGGATGGGTTTGCCGGCTGGTCTATGCGAACCTTGCCGCCGGGGGTGACGCCCAGTTGGCCGTTGGTGACTACCCGCTCACCCGCCTCTACTCCCTTTTCAACCACAATCAGATCACCCTGCCGCTGGCCCAGCGAGACTTGGCGTTGCTCGACGGTTGAGTCTTGCTTC
>DATGVD010000648.1:0-9536 GCA_035300785.1 Pyrinomonadaceae bacterium
CCTGATTGCCGTCGATTTGACCCGATGGCCTAACTCAACCAAACTGTTTTGTCTTTCTCTGTGCCTCTGTGGCACATTCTTATGAAACTGGCCAACAAACTAGCCTTCATCACCGGCGGGGGCCGCGGCATTGGCCGCGCCATCGCCATTGCGTTGGCGCGCGAAGGCGCGTCGGTCACAGTTGCCGCGCGCACCCGCGAGCAAATTGAAAGCGTGGCCAAAGAAATCACTGAAGAGTTTGGGACTGAGACGCTGGCCGTTGAATGTGATGTCTCAGATTTCGAAAGCATCGAACCGGCACTGGTGCGCGTAAAGGAAAAGTTCGGGCGCGGACCGGACATCCTGGTTAACAACGCCGGAATCGCGGAAAGCGCTCCTTTCTTAAAGAGCGACGTAAAAATGTGGGAACGCCATCTCGTGATAAACCTCGGAGGAACGCTTCGTTGTACGCAGGCAACGTTGCCCGAGATGCTCGAACGGGGATGGGGCCGAGTTATCAATATTGCATCGATCGCCGCTAAAACGGGTGCGCCGTATATTTCGGCGTATGCCGCGTCAAAACATGGCGTGCTCGGCCTGACGCGATCGCTGGCGCTGGAGGTCGCCAGAAACGGCATCACCGTGAATGCGATCTGTCCGGGCTATGTCGATACCGAAATGACATCACGGGGGATCGAAAACATTGTGGCGAAAACCGGCACGACGGCGGGCGACGCGCTGGCTGCGCTCGAGAAAATGAGTCCGCAGAATCGCCTGATAACCGCGGAGGAAGTTGCCGCTCTGGCGGTGTTGCTCGCATCCGAAGAAGGCCGCGGCATCAATGGCCAGGCGATTAATGTGGATGGGGGAGCAGTGCTGTTTTAGTTTGGAGTGCGCCGACTTGTCGGCGCTTTTCCTAGACCAACCCAGACGAGGACGAAGGCGGCGACAAGTCGCCGCACTCCATAGGTAATGATCGACAACCTCGGCAATCTTGAACGTACGCATTCGTGCGGCGCGCTGCGCAAAGAACATTCCGGTGCGCGCGTCACGCTGATGGGTTGGTGTGCGCGGCGACGTGACTTTGGTCCGCTCACCTTCATCGATCTGCGCGATCGCGAAGGGATTACTCAGGTCGTAGTGAATCAGGAGAACGCGCAGGAGGCCCACGCCAAAGCCAAAGAAGTGCGCGGCGAATACGTTTTGGCCGTAACGGGTGACGTGGTGCTGCGCGATGAAGGCGCGCGCAATCCAAAGCATGCAACCGGCGACGTCGAAGTCCAGGCCAGCGACCTGGTCATTCTCAATGACGCGTGCACGCTTCCATTTCAGCTCGACGCCCCGGCGTCGGAAGCGTTGGCAAGCGAGGACCTGCGTCTGAAATATCGCTATCTCGATCTGCGCCGGCCGCAGTTGCAGGCGAACCTGCGTCTGCGCCATCGGCTGCTGCTGGAAATCAATCGCTACATGGACGAGCAGGGCTTCACGCAGATTGAAACTCCGAATCTGATCAAGTCGACTCCCGAAGGCGCGCGTGATTACATCGTGCCGTCGCGCGTGCAGCCGGGCAAGTTCTTTGCCCTGCCGCAATCGCCGCAAATCTTCAAACAGATTTGCATGATCGCGGGCCTGGATAAGTACTACCAAATCGCGCGTTGCTTTCGCGACGAAGACCTGCGCGCCGACCGCCAGCCGGAGTTCTCGCAGCTCGACGTGGAGATGAGTTTCGCCACGCCGGATCAGATTTACGCGCTGGTCGAAGGACTGTTCGCGCGCGTCTTCCGATTGATCGGCGTCGAATTACAAACTCCGTTTCCGCGCTTCACTTTCGCTGAAGTGATGCAGCGGTTTGGTTCAGACAAGCCCGACCTGCGCATCGAAGGAATGGAGCTAAAAGATCTCTCGCCCGCCCTCACGGAAACGACCTTCGCGCCTTTTGCGTCAGCGCTCGGAGCGGGCGGCGAAGTCCGTGGGCTAGTCGTGCGTGGCGGTGCCACGATGTCGCGCAAGACACTCGACGAGTTGCAGGAGTTTGCGAAACGTTACGGGGCGGGCGCGCTGGCCTGGATCAAGCTTGGTGACGAGCTTTCATCGTCGCTCTTAAAAGCGCTCGGAAACGAAACCGTGACCCGGATTGGGGGAGCCGCCACTGCTTCGAAAGGCGATGGCGTACTGATCGTCGCCGGCAAAACAGACGTTGTCGCCGCCAGCCTCGGCGCGTTGCGCAATGAAGTGGCTAGACGCGAGAAGCTTATTCCTGACAAGGTGTTCGCGCCTCTCTGGGTCACTGAGTTTCCGATGTTTGAATTTCACGAAGACGATGGCCGCTATTACTCGATGCATCATCCGTTCACCTCGCCGCTGGATGAAGATGTGCCCCTGCTCGAACGCGCGGTAAACGGTGAAACGCAATTGTTCGCCGCGCTCCGCGCCAAAGCTTATGACGCGGTTATCAACGGCGTCGAAGTCGCGGGCGGCTCGATCAGAATCCACCGCAGCGACGTGCAGTCCGTTGTATTCAACGCGCTCGGCATGACTGAAGAGACGGCGCGCGCGCGCTTTGGTTTCTTCCTCGACGCGCTCTCCTACGGCACGCCGCCCCACGGCGGCATTGCTTCGGGAATTGAGCGCACGATGATGGTGCTGGTGCCGACCGAGAACATTCGCGACGTGATGGCCTTTCCGAAAACTGCTTCCGCGCAGGACTTGATGATCGACGCGCCTGGTGAAGTCGACGCGAAGCAGTTAGCGGAGCTGCATCTGAAGATCGTCAAGGACTGACGACGCAAATCAATTTCACCCAAAGGCGCAAAGATCCGTAAAGCCGCCAGGAAAAACTCGCTTTCGGACTTACCCTTCGCGACTTCCGTTCCTCTTTGGGCCTTTGCGAGATAATTTCCTGACGTATGCTCACACTCTTGAAGTCGCATTACCGTCAGATGGCAGAGCACGCGCGGCAAGCAGCGCCCCACGAATGCTGCGGCCTGATCGGCGGCAATGACGCTCGAACCCGGACTGTCTATCCGCTGCGGAATGTCGCCACCGATCCGTTCGTCACTTACGAAGCCGCGCCCGAAGATCTGTTTGCCGCTCAACGCGCCATGCGCGATCGGGGCGAGCAACTGCTGGCGATTTACCATTCGCATCCAAGATCAGACGACCCGCAGCCATCCGAGACGGACGTACGACTTGCCTACTACCCATCGGCGGTTTACTTTATTATCGGCCTCGGCAATGGAGAGCCCTGCCTGCGCGCGTTTCGCATTTCGGAACGCGAAGGACGTTGGGATGTGGCTGAATTCGAAATCGTCACCGGCGCCGATCACTGAAACCGAAATCAAAAGGCTCTCGTAAAGCGTCTTCAGATGGAGCCCAAGCGCAGCAAGTACGATACGAATCCGCTCGACGGAAAGGTCGCGGACCGCGCGGAAGAATCGATGGGCTCAACCAGGCCCGGACCGCCGACACAGGAAGTAGCGGGCGGACCAACTCGCGACATCGGCCGCACGGCGAACGAAGAGGCGCGTCTCAATCCGGAGCGCGAAGCGCCGACGCGCCGGATCTACGACGGTACCTCTTATCCATCAGTGTTCGTGCCGCCGCCTCTCAGACAATCCACTACTTACGCGCCGCCGCGCGCGCCCGCGGTGAATATTTATCAGCCGCCACCAGTGCCGCCGCCAAATATTTATCTGCCGCCACCGGTGGCCCAAAAGTTCGCCGCAGCCCACACTGTTGCCGGCCTGAACATTCCCCAGAGGTGGGCGAACCTGCTGCCATACATTCCCGGACACATCGGCGCCGTCGCCGCAGTAGTCGAACTACTCCTCGTGCCGCGCACGGAAACGCGGGCGCGCTTTCATGCGGCACAGGGCCTGGCTCTACAGATCGCGATCCTGATTCTCACCGGCGCGTTCGGTTTTCTCACTTTGCTTTCGGGCAGCGCACTCGGGTCGCGACTGTTCGGAACGGCGGCCACCATCTTTCTGATTGTCTCGATGGTTCGCGCCTGGAAGGGAAAGCCGCATCACATCGCGCCGCTCGATGAAGCCACTAGGTTTTTCGATGAGAAGATCAAACCCCGGAAGTGACTGGGCGCGAACCCAATCATCGACGAAATCGTTCTTCGCGTGAACGAAAATGGAACATTTGATAGCTCCCTCTTCGCTGGCCCACGGCTGTACTTATCAGCTTTGGATCAAATTGATTGATTCCCACGCCGTTAAGGCCCCTCAGGGGGATGTATTGAAAACATAACATTCGCAATGCCCGGATTCCGATTTGGTGGCACTTGGTTTGATTGTTAAGCTAGGGCAAACGCAGTTCCGGGCGAATCATCGAAGCTGAGAGCGAACGCGTTGGGGGATTTTGAGTGAAGGTTTCGGAAAGGGATAAGGAAATGAGCAGAGCGAGTATGAGAAGGATATCGAAGTGGTTCGCGTGCTTGCTGGCCGCGGCCATCGTCGCGATGCCGCTGGCGGCTTTAGCGCAAACCAAAATCGTTTATCACAGCAACAAATTCAAACCCGCTGATGATGTGAAATTAGGCCGGCAGGCTGGGGCTGAAGCCGAGCAACAGTTTCCGCTGTTGCGCGATTCCGAGGTCACTGCTTACGTCGAGAGAGTCGGGCAGCGTTTGGTGGCTTCGATTCCGGCGGAATTCCAGCATTCTGAATTTCGTTACTACTTCAAAGTAATCAACGCGAGCGACATCAACGCCTTCGCTTTGCCCGGCGGACCGATGTACGTGAATCGGGGCATGATTGAAGCGGCGCGCACCGAAGGCGAGATGGCTGGCGTCATGGCCCACGAGTTGAGTCACGTCGCCCTGCGTCACGGCACGGCCCAGGCGACCAAAGCCCAGAAATACGCAGTCGGTGCAGGCATCGCCGGCATTCTCGGCACGATCCTGGCCGGTCCCGCGGCCGGGCAACTCGCTCAACTTCCGATCGGCGCGTACTTTCTAAGGTACAGCCGCGAATATGAAACTGAAGCCGATCTTCTCGGCGCGCGCATCATGGCCAACGCTGGTTACGATCCCCGCGATCTGGCGAATATGTTCCGCACGATCGAAGCGCAGGGCGGTGGCGGCGGTGGTTTCCTGAGCGATCACCCGAGCCCGGCAAATCGCTACGCGCGCATAAATCAGGAAGCACAGTATCTGCGCGTGCGAGAGCAGACACGCGATGACAACGAATTTCGCTCGATCAAAGAACGCTTGCGCCGCTATCCACGCGCGCAGACGATGGCCGAGATTCAGCGCAGCGGCGGGCGATATCCGAATCAGGGTAACAACTATCCCGACCAGAACGGCAATAACTATCCGTCTAATCCGCCCAGAGGCCGCGTCGAATATCCTTCTTCACGCCTTCGCACTTATTCGGAATTCGGTGTTGTGCAAGTCAGCGTGCCGGATAATTGGCGGGAGCTTTCGGATCAAGGTTCGGTTTGGTTCGCTCCTCAAGGAGCCTATGGCTCGACCAACGGACAGGTTGTCTACACGCACGGCGTCAATATCGGCGCCACCCGAACCAACAGCCGCAACCTGCAACAGGCAACGAACGAATTCATCAGCGCCTTGCAGCAAGGCAACGGAAACCTGCGGGCGCGCGGCAACTATCAGCGCATGGACATCGACGGCCGGTACGGGTTGTTGATTACGCTGGGCAACACGAACGAAGCCACTGGGCGCTCGGAAATCATTAACGTAGTCACCACCCAGTTACGCAGTGGTGACTTGCTCTACTTGATCACGGTTAGCCCGGAGAACGAGTATTCTGGTTATCAGAACACATTTCTGAACATCCTGCGTTCGATTCGATTGAATGATTAAACCGGTAACTCCCTCCCCCTTTGGGAGTGGCCGGGGTGACGGATTTAGAATAGACCTCGCAGCTACGCCCCTCTTCCCCAACCCTTCTCCCAATGGGAGAATGGAGAATTGGTAACACCGGTCTCCTTGACAGCGATGATTTCGCTCCCTATAGTCTCTAACTTCGCGCTGATGGTTCATCGGCGCGGGCAACCCCGGTATTAACGGAGATTTGAATGCCGAATCATAAGTCAGCCGAAAAGCGAGTGCGTCAGAGTGCCCGCCGTCGTGATATCAACCAGGGCCACCGAACGCGCCTGCGCGGCTCAATCAAGAAGCTGCGGACCGCGCTGGCCGGCGGCAACCCGAAAGATTCGGCGGCGCTGCTGCCGACTACGGTTTCAGAGATCGATAAAGCCGTGCAGAAGGGTGTGCTCCATCCCAACACTGCGGCGCGGCACAAGTCGCGGCTGACTGTGCGCGTGAATCAGGCCGCGACGAAATAGCAGGCTGTCACAGAACCTTCCGGAGTGAGGCGGATCGTTAATCGGTCCGCCTCACTTCTTTTTTGGGAACGCGCGCAGCGCGCCGAGGAAGCGATCATGAACGACTATTACAAGAGCGCCGACGAAATTCGCTCGCTGGTGAGCGAATTCGAAGCTTGCAGTTTTCATCCAGCAGAGTTTCGGCATCATCAGCATCTGGCCGTGGTGGTTTGGTACGTTGCCAATCTGCCATACGCCGATGCGATCGAGAAGATGAAGCGCGGCATTCAGCGCCTGGCGACGCGCTATGGCAAGACTGGATACCACGAAACGGTCACCGAGTTTTGGCTGAGAATGGTGCGTGGATTTCTGCCGGAAGGCGAGCGCACAGAGTCGATCGTGGTGGTGACAAACCAACTGATCGCAAAGTACGCTGACAAGAATTTGATTCTCGATTACTACTCTGCGGAGCTGCTCGCCTCACCTGAAGCAAAAAGCGACTGGGTCGAACCTGATCTGAAGCCGCTCCCATTTCCGGACTGATCAGTTGGCAGTCAACTCGATCACCAGCATCTCGACCTGCATCCGCGGCGTGGCTTTTGAAGTCTTGATTCCCAGGTCCGCGGCCGCGACGCGCGCGATCTGACGCGCCAACATCTTGCTGTCAGTGCGACTTAGAGTGGCCAGATAACTCTGTTGCTTGAAAGGCGGCATCGGCACCTGGCGAAAGATATCTCGAGACGAAACCCCCTGTGAAAGAAGCGTCTGCGCCAGCGCCAGGCGGCGGTACGCGCTCCCGATCAGGCCGATCAGCATCACCGGCGGCGCGCCGTCATCGAGCAGGTGCTCGAGAACCTGCAACGCGCGCGGTCGATTCCGGGCGAGCATCTGATCGGTAAGGTCCCAATTCATCAACTCACGCGAACGGCCGACCAGCGCTTCGACCAGTTCCATCGTAATTTTGCCGGACGGCAGCGCGGCCGCGGAGAGTTTGTTCAATTCGTTCGAGAGCGTGCGCACGTCCGACCCTACCAATTCGACGATGCGCCGCAAGACGTCCGCCTCGCCTTCGGTTTTCAGCGCTTTCAAGTGCGCCCGGGCCCACGCGGTCAGTTCGCCATCATTCAGGGGCGCGAATTCAAAGGCCGCACCCTGCATGAGCGTCTTTGCAAACTTCTTCCGCTTGTCGATGTCGTTCGCGACAAAGACAACCACCGACGTTTCGACCGGACGCTCGAGGTATTCGAGCAGGATCGCTTCGTTGTCTTCGTCGAGTTTGGTGAAATCCGTGACGCGAATCACGCGGCGCGACGACATCATCGGCAGCTGTTCGGCCTCTGCGACTGCCGCGTGCGCATCGCCGTCGGCGAGGCTGACCGAAATGTCGTTGAATTCGCGCAAGAGCGTGCCGCGCATTGCTTCATCCGCAATCGCGCGCGCGGCCTGGTCGCGAAGATAGGTTTCCGGACCGAAAAGGAAATAAATGGGCTCGATCGTACCCTGCTTCAGGGCCTGGGTGAGATCTTTTGGTCGTCGAACCGGCATGGAGAGTGATCCTTCTGTTCCCTCTCCCTGTGGGAGAGGGTTAGGGTGAGGGTTTAGCGATACGGGCCCTTTTTAATTTTCGTCTTGCGGTGAGAGGAGAAAAAGGGGATTTCCTTTCAGTCTCTGGCTACGCCCTCACCCCAGCCCTCTCCCTGTGGGAGAGGGTGCAACGCTACTTATCTTGCTTCACTCCGAATCCGTTAATCAGCGTAGAGACGATCGATTCGGCAAAACTCCGCGCCATGCGCATCACCGCCGGGTCCTCTTCGTTAAAGAAGTTGCGCGGATCGTTGGCGAATTCATACTCGCCGCGAAAGACGAAGTTCTGATTGTCGTAGAGCACGCGGTTCTCGTGCTGGTCGCGCACCGTCACCGCCGCCACGATCGTCACTTCAAAGATGCGCGCGCGGCCCTTGTCGTCCAACAGCACACCTCCGAATCCGAAGCTCTTGACGACACCGTCAATCACCGCGTCCGCGCCTTCGCGCTCACTCTGGACGCGCAGGCCGTGACCGCGATGAATCAATTCCTTCATCACGGCTTCGGTGAAGCGGTGATCGATCTTGAATCGCAGCGCTTGCGATCCTAACTGAAATGCGGGCACCGCCACGGTCTTTATGTGCGCGGGCATCTGGCTTTTCGTCACCGGCTTGTAGCATTCGCCGAAGCCGCTGACAAACAGCAGCGTTAAGGCGAGCGCGAACATGCGGAAAACGCTTTTCATCAAACCTTCCCGAAAGGATGTTGATAATACGTCAAGAGCGTGTTATACGGAAGCGATTCGGCGATCAAAAGGAGCAGCGTCGTGAGCACCCCAACACCAATCGGGCCGCGCCTGTCGCGCATCGGCCAAATCTTCGTTAACGTGCATGACCTCGATCGCGCCATTGCTTTTTATCGCGATGTGTTGGGCATGACGTTTCTGTTTCAGGCGCCGCCAAACATGGCCTTCTTTGACTGCGATGGAATTCGTCTGATGCTGGGCGTGGCGGACCGGCCGGAACTCGATCATCCCGCGTCGATCATCTACTACAAAGTTGACGACATTGAGAGAGTTTACGAAATCTTCAAGGCCCGCGGCGTAGAGTTCGTGGTGAAACCTCATCTGGTGGCGCCGATGCCGACCTATGATCTGTGGCTGGCTGACTTTCGCGACTCGGAAGGAAACCTGCTGGCGTTGATGAGCGAGGTTCCGCGACAAGTAGCATGAAAGTCGCAGTGAAAGATGCCCGCGCCACGTCCCAGTTTGCCGAAGATCGTTTCGCAACTCGCGGCCCATTACGGCAATCCCGAGCCGCCCATCACAACCGATCCGTTCGAGCTGATCCTGCTCGAAAACATTGCGTATCTCGTCAGCGACGATCGACGGGAACACGCCTTCAAGACACTGCGCCAGCATGCGGGCACAAAGCCGCATGAAATTCTCGCCGCTTCCCATGATGATATTCTGCAAGCGACCAAGCTGGGAGGCATGCATCCCGAGCAACGCGTCGCTCGCTTGAAAGAGATCGCTTTGATTGCCCTGAATGAATTTGGCGGCGATCTCAAGCAAGTGCTGAAGCTGCCGCTGCCGAAAGCCAAGCAAGCGCTGCGCAAATTTCCGAGCATCGGCGAGCCCAGCGCGGAAAAGATTCTGATGTTCACGCGCGCCTATCCGATCCTGGGTTTGGATTCGAACGGCTTGCGCGTGCTGGTGCGTCTGGGCTTTGGCGAAG
>DATGVD010000649.1:0-2947 GCA_035300785.1 Pyrinomonadaceae bacterium
CTGATCTTATCTTCCATTCCAATAGTCGAGGCCAGCCGAGCAAAGAAGATCCCGCCCGGCTTCAGTACCCGCCACATCTCCTGGACCATCGCACGCCAATGCGCTTCGTCTCGTGCAAAGTGAAGCACCGCACTGCTGACCACCACGTAAAAGCTCTCGTCGCCGAACGACATCTGGTCAATGGCCTCAAGGCGAAAGTTATCCGGCGGCAGATGAGGCGCGAGCTGCGCGGCTAGCGATCGAATCTCCGCAATTGCCTCGCTCGATTGATCGACACCGCTGACATTGAATCCGCTTCTGAAGAAATAGATGAGATTTCGCCCGCCGCCACAGCCGGCGTCAAGCACGCGCATTTCGGAAGTAATTCGACCCTTGAGGAGTTGGTCAAACAGATAGATGTCGATGCTGCCGAACTGTTCCTGGAGATCTGAACGTGAGGTCATGCGGCGGTCATCGGAACTCTTCACGGGCGTGTTCCCCATCCAATTTCGCGCCTTAGCGTGCCGCGGGAACGCCTAACGTGCCATCCACAACTTCCAGGAAGGTCCGCTCTTCGCGAAGGATGAATCGCTTCGACTGGGCCATTGCGAAGTTTTCACGCGATTCCGGATCTGACTTCAGGCGTGCTCGGTAGGCCTCGTAAGAAGCGAGACTATCGAATGCAATCAAACCCCACGCAATCGTGTTCGTTCCTTCGTAAGGTAGGAAATACCCCACCAGATGACCTCCGCATCGAGGGATGATGCGGCCCCAGTTCCCGGCGTACTCTTTGAAGCTTTCGCGCTGGAACGGATCGATCTCGTAGCGGATGAAGCACGTAATCATCAGTCCTCCTATTTTCCGGTGAACAAAGTTGTCTCATCGACAAAGCATAGCCCATTGCCCCACGGATCTTCGACATAGAACGAAAGCTCGCCCCACGGACGCTTGACGATCTCGCCGGCGCTGGCGCCATGAACATCGTCGGTCGAAAGGCATCCAAGTTCGCTCGCTCGCGCATGAACGTCTTCGAGATTGTTCACCGCGAAGTAGATGTGATCGGGCAACGGTTTCGCTGCTTCACCGCCCGCTGTGACATCGACGAGCGCCAGAATCACCGGACCACAGTCGAAGTAATGACGTGATGCACGCGGAATCCTTCTGCCTTCGTCGGCGAGCAGGCTGGCGTAAAACTGCGCAGCTTTGTCGAGATCGGAAACTTGCAGAATGATTCGGAACAATGCTGGTGCACCAGCCATATGAGTCTCCCTTCTATGCTACTCTTTTTCGCGCTTCGCGCTCATTGCGGGCGGGGACGCCCGCGCTCCCAGAAGCAACGCTTACCACGCCACCGCATAACGCCCTCGGCGCGGATCGGCGCCGCCCGAAATCACGCCGCTCTTGCTGTCGTACATGATCACGGTCGGTGAAGAGCCCGTGCCCCAGTCGGATTGAATCTTCAACTTGTGCCCGCGCGCGCCTAGCCGGCTGATGACGTCAGCGGGGATGCGCGACTCAATGTTCAGCAACCCCGCCATGAATTCATGATTGTCGAACGAGCTGACGTAATGTTGCGTGTCAAAGCGTGGAGCTTCGACCGCCTCCTGCGGATTCATGCCAAATTCGATCACGTTGAGCAGCACTTGCAGCAGCGCCTGATCCTGATTGTCCCCGCCGGGCGTGCTCAGAACCATGAATGGCTGGCCTTCTTTGAGAACCAGCGTCGGCGTCAAAGTGATGCGCGGACGTTTGCCCGGCGCGACCACGTTGGGACTGCTCGGATCAGTCAGCGCAGACTGCAAACGCTGGCCCATCAAAACGCCCGTGTCGCCCGCCACCACGGCCGGCAGCCACGCGCCGCTCGGCGTCGCGCTGAACATGTTGCCGTCTTTGTCGATCACATTGACGCAGGTCGTGTCATTCGCTTTTTCGATCTCCGGAAGCGGCGGCGCGTTGTAAGAAATCGTCGTGGCCGATGCGAGCAGAGGCTTCATATTCACGGGATCTCCGGGACGCTGTGCTAATGATGCCAAAGACTGGTCGATGAGGGATCGGCGCATGGCCGCATAGTTTTTCGACAACAACTGCTGAGTCGGGACCCGTACGAAATTCGGATCGCCATAGAACCGATCGCGATCGGCAAAGCCAAGCTTCAAGGCCTCCGTCACGGTGTGAATGTACTCGAGCGAGTTCTGACCCATCTTCTTCAAGTCGTAACCCTCGAGCACGTTCAGCACTTCGATCATCATCGGGCCCTGCGCCCAAAAGCCAGTCTTGTAGATCTCATAGCCGCGATAGACGCCTTTCGCCGGCGCGCCCACCTTCGCGTGCCAGCCCGCGAGGTCTCCGGCCGCGAGCAGCCCGCCGTGCGTCTGCATGTAATCGCCGATACGTCTTCCCACCGGACCTCGGTAGAAGTAATCGCGCGCCGCCATCAAAGCGGCATGACGACCGTGGGCGGCGTTTCGCTTTTCGGTGGCGGCAATCGCGCGCATCGTGCGCGCCAGATCGGCTTGCACAAAAACGTCGCCGACTTTGGGCACTGCGCCGTTCGGCAGGAAGATGCGCTTTGCGTCGGGCCATTGCGAAAAGATCGGCGCGCGCGTTTGAATGTACTGCACGCGAAGTTCGTCAATGGGAAAGCCGTCAGCGAGCTCGATCGCCGGCTGCATGACTTCAGCAAGTGATTTCGTGCCGAACCGATCCAACGCCGTCACGCAGGCGTCGAGCACCGCCGGAACCGTCGCGGCCAGCGGACCTGTTGAAGGAATCAATCCCGACTTTGCGCCTGGCACCGAAGGCATATCGATATCGTTGCCCGCCGCGCGCTGGGTCGCGGATGAATCGGGCGCTGTCACTGTGGTACGGGTGGCGCCGCGCTGCTTTGCTCGATCGACAAAAAACTCGAGCGTGGCTTTTGCCGGCGCGGTGCCCATGCCTTCGACCACGGCTACTTCCTTACCTTTCA
>DATGVD010000650.1:0-3212 GCA_035300785.1 Pyrinomonadaceae bacterium
GCGCGCCGAATCGTTTCGAACAGCGCATCTTCAGTCCATTCTTCGGGGGCCACCGCGGCCACGATCTGCTGGGCCAGAATATCAAGGGGCTGCTCAGGAATCTCCAGTCGATCGAGTTCGCCGCGCCGAACTGAATCAATCAAGGCCGCGCACTCAACCAGTTCATCGCGCGAGAGCGGAAAGACGCGACCTTTCGGAAATCCGCTGACCGTGTGATTCGATCGGCCAATGCGTTGCAGCAAGGTTGAGATCGCGCGGGTTGAGCCGATCTGAATCACCAGATCGACCGCGCCAATGTCGATGCCCAGTTCCAGCGACGCCGTCGCCACCAACGCACTCAGCTCGCCCGACTTCAGTCTTTGTTCTGCGGACAGTCTTAGTTCGCGCGCCAGACTGCCATGGTGCGCAGTGACGTTTTCGTCGCCGAGGCGTTCGCCCAAATGTCGCGCCACCCGTTCAGCCATGCGCCGTGTGTTAACGAAGACGAGAGTGGTCTTGTGCTCACCAATCAGCATCGCCACGCGGTTGTAGATTTCTTCCCAGACTTCGTTCGACGTCACGGCTTCCAATGGCGAGCCGGGGATCTCGATCGCCAAATCGAGTTTGCGCGTGTGGCCGGTGTCGATGATCGTGCAGCGTGGGGTGCCGCCGTCTTCAAGGTTGGCGGTTCCGACCAGAAACCGCGCGACTTCCTCGATCGGTTTCTGCGTTGCCGAAAGCCCGATGCGCACCAGAGGCTCTTTGACCAGCGCCTGAAGTCGTTCGATTGACAGCGACAAATGCGAGCCGCGCTTGTCGTCAACCATCGCGTGAATTTCGTCGACGATCAGCGTGCGGGTTGTGCGCAACATGCGCCGGCCGCCTTCGCTGGTTAACAAAATGTATAGGGATTCAGGCGTAGTGACGATGATGTGTGGCGGCTTCTTCGTCATCGCCACGCGATCTTTGGCCGGCGTGTCGCCGGTGCGCACCAGCGTGCGAATTTCAATTCCCCTGATTCGGGACGCTTCCAGATTCTCCTGAATGCCGCGCAGTGGCTCCTGCAAGTTGATCTGGATGTCGTTGCTTAAAGCCTTCAGCGGCGAGACGTACACCACCTGCGTTTCATCGGCGAGCGTTCCCGCGGTCGCTCTCCAAACCAGGTCATCGATGGCTGAAAGAAATGCTGCCAGCGTTTTGCCTGATCCGGTTGGCGCGGCAATCAGCGTGTGCTGACGTGCCTTGATTGCCGGCCACGCGCGGGCCTGTGGTTCGGTCGGGGCAGGGAACTGCTTCAGAAACCATTTGCGAACCGCCGGGTGAAAGAATTCGAGTTGAGCCATCAGGGCCGCCAGTGTACCACGAGTGCAACGCTGTGTTAAGACGGGAACTAGCTAAGTAGCGTAGCCAAGGCGGAACGAAGTTTCAAGCTGCCGTGAAGTCTTCACTTAAGCCGCTTTGGCTTTGCTGGTTCGCTTATGACTTACGGCAGACCTGGTTTTGCGTGTCGCCGAACCCTTCAGACTCTTCTGCAGCAACGCAGTGATATCGACGACGTTTGTGGTCGGTCTCTTTCTAATTGCTTTTGTGCGCTGGGGCTTACCCTTCACTTTGCGCTTGATTGTTTTCTCAAGTCGTTCGCGATAGCTGTCTTTGTATTTCTTCGGATCGAAACTGGCCGTCATCGATTCAACTAATTGCTCCGCCAATTTCAATTCTCGATCATTTATCTTCGCCTTTGCGACCGGCAAATCGAGCTGGGTTGAAGGTGTGATTTCTTCGGGGAAGTGCATTATGTCGAGCATCAGGGCTCGGCCATGAGGCTTGATGGCTGCGAGGTGTTCGCGCTCGCGAAAGGCGACCTTGCCGATGCCTACCTTACCGGTGTCTTTCAGCGCTTCGCGCAGAACCACATAAGCGTGATCGGCATTCTTGCCTGGAGCCAAATAATAAGGGGTGTCAAAAAACATGGGGTCGACTTCATTCACGTCGACAAAATCCGTGATCGAAATATTCTTCGACGCCTCAGCCGCCGCGTTCGCAAAGTCCTTCTCGTCCAGGGCGACGTATTCGTCCTTCTCGTATTCGTAGCCCTTCACCAGATCGTCATAAGAAACTTCCTTGCCACAGACCTGACAGACGCGAACGTTGTTGATCCGTCCCATGTCCTTTTCGTGCAAGTAGTGAAAGTTTAGTCGCTCACTCCGGGTTGCGGAATAAACTCCAACGGGAATGTTTACCAGACCAAAACTGATTGTGCCGTTCCAGATTGCTCGCATCTTTCTGCCTCCAACGGCGTAGTTCTCCGGCAACACATATGCCACGAGAACGACGCGCGTCCAGGCAATAGGATGAGGGAGCAAGGAGGTCCAGACTTGCGGTTTTGTATCAAAGCTCTGCTTTTTTCGCTCGGTGATGTACTGAATTCCATCAAGCCAATTTCCTTCTTTCCGCGCTTGGGTGGTTGAGTGTCGATGGTTGCCGGAATGCTTTCAAAGACCGGAAACGGTAAACTCTCCCGGACGAACAGCGACCCCGTGTGACGATGACGAAATCCAAATCTGCAAAACCGAAAGCCACCGGCAAAGACCGCAAACGCCAATTAGGAAACCGCTTTGAGATTCCGCGAAACGTCGATCAGCTCGAGGTTGGCTTCGGCGATCATCAGGTCAAGCTGACCAATCTGAACAAGCTGTTCTGGCCCGAGCTGAAGATTACCAAGCGAGACCTGCTTCAGTACTATGCGGATGTTTCGCCGGTGCTGCTGCCCCACATTCGCGATCGCGCTATGGTGATGAAGCGTTATCCAAACGGCGCGGGCGGCGAATTCTTTTTCATGAAGCGCGCGCCTTCGCCGCGGCCGGAGTGGATTGAAATCTGCCGGCTTCAGCATGGCTCGAAGATGGTTGATTTCCCGATGATCCAGGACCTCGCTTCGCTGCTCTGGGTGATCAATCTCGGCTGCATCGATCTGAATCAGTGGTACGGGCGCTGCGACGATCCCGAGCGGCCGGACTATCTGCACTTCGATCTCGACCCGGTGGCCGGTACGTCGTTCGAGCAAGTCCGCGAGATTGCCCTGATTCTGCGCGATGCGCTCGCCTCGTTAAAGATGCCGTCATTTGCGAAGACGACAGGCTCGCGGGGCATCCACGTCTACGTGCCAATCGTGCGCGGCCCGATGCAGAAGGAAGTGTGGATGTTCGCGCGCGAGCTGGCGCGGGTCCTTCAGG
>DATGVD010000651.1:0-9131 GCA_035300785.1 Pyrinomonadaceae bacterium
GTCCATCGGCACAAAGTTGATGTTGCAGTAGATCAGCAGATCGCTCTCAGCCGCGCGGCGATTAAGAGTTAGAGGTTCTTTGTGCCGGGTCTCGCCAATCTTGATCAGGCCTTCCTTCCATTCGGCGTCGTGGTTGTAATAACGATCGGGATAGAACTCGTCGTATATCTTTTGTCCGACCATGCGTTTCATTTCCCAAGGCGTCATCTTGCGGTGGAGCGAATTCGCAATGATGATGTGCACATCATCGACACCGTGGCCCGCGAGCATGTCCAGTACGATTTCCAGGACCGTCTGACGGATGTCGGGCGTGGCCATCGGCGGCAGCGGCAGGCTGATGTCATCAACCGCGATCGTGATCTTCATTCCGGGCTCAAGCTGCGCGAACAGTGGATCACAGTCAAGCGGATGATTCAGGGCGTAGCGAATCGCTGCCTCGCGGTTTGGCAGGCCTTTGACCGGCGGATTGGGATAAAGAACGCGCGTCCCTACCGGCAGATCTTCGAGAATGAAGTCTTCGCCGGAGGGCATGATGCGCGGCGCGCTGTCGCTGTCGATGTAAACGATCGATTCGTGCGTCTTGCGTCGAAGTTGTAGGGCCATAGTTTATGGTCGGCGGTCTACTTCAAATTTAGAATCGGCCAATCGTGATGCAGCGCCGTCTGACGCAGGCGCAAATCCGGATTCACGGCTGCCGGATGGCCGACGATCGACAGCATCGGGAGGTCGCTGATGCTGTCGGAGTATGCGAACGACTCGCTTAGGCTTAGACCTTCGCGCTCAGCGAAGGTTCTAATCCACGAAGCTTTGGTCGCGGACGCCAGGACCGGCGGCAACAAGCGGCCGGTCGCTACGCCCTTCACGAATTCCAAACGGTTGGCGATATAGTCCGTGATGCCCAAATATTCCATCAACGGTCTTACGGAAACATCCAGCGCGCCGGTGACCACGACCTGGCGCAGTCCGAGACTCCGGGACTTTTCGATCAATTCAAAAGCACCGGGATAGACCGCGGGCTTGAGCACGTTCACGAACAACTCGTCGGCAAAGTAGCGCATCCGGTCTTCAGTTTCGCCTTTGTAGCGCCTGAAAAAGAGATCGTTGAAAACTTTTCGGCTATACTGATCGCTGACGGCGAACAGAGGCACGCTCAGGAGGGTGGCAGCGCTCTTGGTGAAACTGCGAAGCAGGCTGGGCTGGTTCCGGGCATAGAAACCGAGGGTATGAACCAGGTTCGTGCTGACCAGGGTCCCTTCCAAATCGTAGAATGCTGCTGCCGGTTTCACTATTTTGATTCTCTGTCCAGGGTCAAAAGGGGCTCAAATATAACCGATCCCCGTCTAAAGCGGAAGCTGGAAAGTGCGTGTATGCGATGACTATACAATATGGGCGATTGATGGGGGTTGCGGTGGACAATATCAAGCAAAATGTAGGAAATCTGGGCCTTTGTCTGGCGGCGGTTTCGCTTCTGTTCCTGGTTACTTCTTGTCGAAAGGAGGTCGCGGCGGGCAGCGATAACTCGCCCACGCGACCCGCAGCCGAGGTGATCGCTGAGGCCGATACGCTCTATGCCGGTCGCGGGGACCTGAAAAAAGTTCGTCAGGGCCTGATTGCTCTTCGTCATGCTCAGGCGACCGAAGCTGGGAACTACGATCTGGCCTGGCGGCTGGCCAAGTTCGATTATTACCTTGGTTCACACAGCCCGGACGACGCAGAGCGCGCGAAGGCCTTTCGCGAAGGGATCGAGGCGGGCAAACTGGCGGTCAAGTTACAGGACGGCAAGGCCGATGGTCACTTCTGGCTCGGCGCGAATTATGGCGGCAACGCTGAAATTAGTACGCTGGCAGGTCTAGCCGAGATCGAAGATATCAAGCGCGAAATGGAAACCGTTATAAAGCTCAACGAAGGGTATCAGGCAGGTAGCGCATACATGGTTCTGGGGCAGGTTTATCTTGAGTCGCCCAGATTGCTGGGCGGCGACACGCAAAAGGCGATTGAGTATTTCCAAAAAGGATTACGGTTTGGGCCGAATAATTCGTTGCTGCGATGGCATCTGGCCCAGGCTTACGCCGACGCGAATCGTAAGGAGGACGCGCGCAAAGAGATCGACACGCTGCTGAACATGAAGTTTGACCCCGCTTATGAGCCTGAGCATAAAGAGGCGCTTGAAAAGGCGCAGCAGTTGTCTGGGAAGCTTAAGTAGATAGAATCATGAAACGCAGCTAAGGCTTGCCCTTCGCTTTTTTCAATTCCTCAAGAGTCCGCTTGAGGTCTTCGAGTTTTTTCCCGGCCTCGCCAAGCTTGCCCTCCGCCGTCAGGCGCTGATACTCCTCAAACTCCTGTCCGGCGCGATTGATCAATTGCTGGGTATTCTGCGTGGCGGCTGGCGGCGTCGGCGACGGCTGAGCCGAGGGGCCCCCTTTCGATTTTGCCGGCTCTGACTTTGCTTCGGCTGAAGGCTTCGCTGCTTCACCAAACAAATTGGTCAGCGCCTCTCCAAAGTTTGCGCCGTAGGCGAGCCGATCCTGAGTTGCCAGGACGACCAATCGCAACTCGGGCATGGGACTGCGATCGGCTTTCAAATAAACCGGTTCGACATAAAGCAGTGAGCGGCCGATCGGAATCACCAGAAGGTGGCCGCGCTGAACGTGCGAGCCCTGCTGGTTCCAAAGCGTGAATTGCCCGGAGAGCTGCGCGTTCTGATCGATGCGGGCTTCGATCTGAAGCGGGCCGTCAATCAGACGCGATTTCGGAAAGTTGTAGACGAGAAGTGAGCCGTACGCGTCGCCGTCACAGCGTCCGGCCATCCAGCCAATCATGTTGTTTCGTTTCGACGGAGTGAACGGAAGAATCTCGACAAACTCGTTCGCCACCTTCTCGCCAGGCAGTTGCATCAGCACAAAGTAAGGCTCGATCGGCTGCGTTTCCTGCTGTTGACTCTGCTGATTCAACCCTACTTGTTGGGCGACGGTCCACAGGTCTTCGCGCTGAAAGAACGCGCTCGTATTCTGGGTGTGATAAAGACCAAAGACATCGCCCTGAACCTTGATCAGCGTCTCGGGATACCGGACATGCGCACGCAGGTCCGCGGGCATTTCGCTGGCGTCGCGAAACAGCGTGGGAAAAGTTGCGCGGTAGGTTTGAATCAAAGGATCCTGCGAATCAAAGACGTAAAAATTCGCCGCGCCGTTGTACGCATCAATCACCACCTTGACGCTGTTGCGGATGTAGTTGATGGTTTTCTCGCCGGCCTGATAGTGACGCGAATAAGGATAATTGGCCGACTCAGTGAAAGCGTCGATGATCCAATAGAGCCGGCCATCATTGCTGATGACGATGTAGGGATCGTTGTCGTAAACCAGAAACGGCGCCACGCTATCAACGATGTCCTGGATGTTTCGATGAATCAGGGCGCGGCTATCGGGTGTTACGTCGTCGGAAAACGGCAGCTTGGTTAGATCATCCAGGGCCCATGCGAGCAACGTGCGACGAAGCGCTCCGCCGAGGCGAATGCCGCCGGTTCCTTCATAGCTGGTCAGATTGTTCGCTTCGCCCTGCGGATAGTTGAACTCTTTTCGCTTCGTGTTGACGTAAACGTTGGTGTTCGTCTCTTGTCCGAAGTAGATTTCCGGCCGATTGACCTTGATCTCAGGGGCGGTTGATTCAATGGGCATATTCGACAGCACAAACTGCGGCATGCCTTCAGTGGTGAATCCGTTTGCCGTATTCATCGTCAAGCCGTAGCCGTGCGTGTAAATCAGCTTTTCGTTAACCCAGTTGCGCGACTGCTCGGGCAATTTCTCTGAGTTGATTTCGCGCGTCGCCAGCATCATCTGGCGCTTCTGGCCGGCGATGGCGTATCGATCCACGTCGACATCCGTGAAATCGTAATACGTGCGAATGGCCTGGATCTGAGTGAGGGTATCTTTCAGCGCTCGCCAGTCCCACAACCGTATGTTTTCCAGCGTCGGCCGATTGTCTGACAGCGCGAAAGCCTCGGCGGTGTTTTCCGCGTCATAGTTTCGCTGTTCGATGCGGTCGATCCCGAAGGCGCGGCGCGTCCAGGCGATATTCTGTTCAATAAAGGGCGTTTCGCGACCAAGCTCGTTTGGCTTGACGATAAAACTTGTAACGTAGGCCGGTATGAGAACCGTTCCGATTACATAAACGACGATAGGAATGGCGACGGCGGCGATCAGTACGCGCACGCGCCGCATCGCAAAGGCGTTTACCAGACAGATCGCGGCGGCCAGAAACAAGGCGCCGGCGACCCAGAGCAATCCCTTTAGCAGGTAATTCGCTTCCACAAAAGTGACGCCGGAAAACGGTTGGTGGTCTTCCCAGAGATATGGATAGCGCGAGAGCAAAACACTCCACGCGAGCGTGAGCAAAAGCAAAGCCAGCGCAGTTGAAACCGCAGCCAGGCTGGTCTTGCGCGCCCTGGCCATCGAGCCCGCCGTTGCCAGTCCCTGCTGCGTAACCGCAAGCAGCGCGTAGACGATCGCGGCGATCAGGAGGATTACGGAAAGAGAGAACAGCCAGTTATTGATGACTTCGTAAACCGGAAGCGTAAACAGATAAAAGCCAAGCGGCTTGTGGAAAATCGGATCGGCCAGCTCAGTCGGAGTTTGATGAGAATAGAGAGCAAAGCGGCGCCATGCCTCGCGCATTCCAAATCCGAATATCAAACCCGCCAGCACGGAAACGATCCAGGCCAACGGTCGCAAAAAACGCGCGGGAGAAATACTCACCGGTTGCTGATTGATCAGAATCGTGCGGCGTTCGAACGCGAACGGAGCGAAGGCTCGCTCGATCAACCAAAATCCGCCGCGCAGAATCACGACCGTAATCAGGAAGAAGATTACAAACAGCTCAATCTTCAACCGGAACATGTACCAGTAGACCTGGGCGTAACCGAGCGAGCCAAACCACAGCGCCGAGACGTAGATTGATAAACCCCGCGAGGCCAGAAACATCAGGACGACGATCGCCAGAATCAGAAACCACCACCAGCGTTTTTTGCGGCGTGGCTTGCCCGGGCTAACGTCGATGATCTCGCCGTCGGCGTCCAGAGGAGTAGGTCTGCTCACTTGGTGCTTAGCATACGCCCATGACAGGCGCAAAGGCCAATGGCTGTTGCCGTTCGTCTAAAGAAAGTTCGGTGGTCGCGGGACGATTTCCGTTACGCGAAGAATTGATCGAACCCATTGGCAGGCAATGCGTGGAATGATAGACTCGTAACACAACGCTGCTGCGCCAGTCATGCTTTCACCAGAGACGATTTTACAGGGACGCTACCGCATTATTCGCCAGCTGGGTCAGGGCGGCATGGGCGCCGTGTACGAAGCGCTGGATCAGCGGCTGGATACGACCGTCGCCCTCAAAGAAACGCTCTTTGCGGAGGAGAGACTGCGCAAGCAGTTCGAGCGCGAAGCGCGTCTGCTGGCGCGGCTCCATCATCAGGCCCTGCCGCGCGTCAGCGACCATTTTAGCGAGGGAGACGGACAGTTTCTCGTGATGCAGTACGTTGCGGGTGACGACCTTTCCGCAATGCTGGTGCAGCGCAACGGTCCTTTTCCGCAGGAGGAAGTGCTGCGCTGGGCCGATCAGCTTTGCGATGCGCTCGACTATCTGCACACGCAGGATCCGGAAATCATACATCGCGATATCAAGCCGCAGAATCTGAAGCTGACCGCGCGTGGGCAAATTGTGCTGCTCGACTTTGGCCTGGCGAAGGGATATGCCGGCCAGGCGTCGGTGGTGACAACCTCGGCGAGTATCTTCGGTTACACGCCTAATTACGCACCCCTCGAACAAGTGCAGGGACTGGGCACAGACGCGCGCAGCGACATCTATGCGCTGGCCGCAACGCTGTTTCATTTGCTCACCAACGTCAAACCGCCAGACGCGCTCAGCCGCGCCGGCGCTCTGGTAAACGGACAGCCGGATCCCTTACTTCCGGCCAACAAAGTCGCGCCGCAGGTAAGCGGAGCTGTTGCCGGCGTGTTGAGTAAGGCCATGTCGCAGAAGCGCGACGATCGGTTTGCCTCGGCCGCTCTGATGGGCGAAGCATTTCGCGTAGCGAGCGTGTCCGGGAGGGAACTCGGAGACTCCGAAACTGTTTTGGCGTCAGGCGGCGCCGGTCACTCAGGAGCAAACACGGTCGCTCCCGACAAAGCGACGAGGTTGATGGGCCAGCAAACCCAGGCTGCGGGTAACGAAGCGCAGACTTTGCTCGCGGCCGACGCTACGAAATTCCGCGGCGCGACTTCAGCGGGCGAGGCTGCCACGGCGGTGCGATCAGCAGGTGGAAGAGGCTCACGCGCCTGGCTCGCGGCCGCTCTCCTGATAATTTTGATCGCGGGAGGCGCCGGCGGATTCTACGTCTATCGCGCGCGACGTCAAGCGCGCCAAGCTGCTGTTCCGGCCCAGACTCCGACGCAGCCCGCGGAACCGAGCCAGTCGCCGATCACTTCGGCTGTGGTCCCCGCCGAGCCAATTAAAACGAACGAATCGAAAACCGAGAAGAAAGCTGGAAAGAAAGTAGTAAGCAGTCAGCAAGCTGAGACCTTAAGACAAGCAGCGGAGAAGGCTGACGCGAACACGTCGAACAAGACCGACACCGGCAATCTGCCGGCGCCCGCGCATGATGCGGGTCGTAATCCTGATCGCAGAGGCAATCCTTATTATAGGCCGCCGCCGCAGGGTTATGGGCCGCCACAGGGACAACCGCAAGTCGATCCACGGAATCCTCAGGGCCGGCAACCCGGCCATCCCGGTCGTGGTGATCTGCCCACCGTCAGAACCTTGCCAAACGGCACGCGGGTAGTGATTCAGCCTGATGGTACGCGCATCATGACCTGGCCCAACGGCAGAGTCCAGGTGATTCCACCCGGCGAAAAACCTATTCGCCGAAGAGGTCCCTGAGATCAATAAGAGCACAGTTATTAAGCTTGGACCCGTCTGACCGCCATCCGTCAGGAAGCATCAAGGAGTTGAAAATGATTAGCAGAAGCGCAATTGGTTCAGCGTCTGTTTTGACGCTGGTTGTAGTCTTGCTTTCAGTCTTCGCGTTCCCGCCGGTCAAGGCAGGCGCGAAAACCGAGAGTGATCCGGCTCCGGCAATTCGCATCACGCCGCCGGCGCCGGCGTTCGACGACGCGAAGCGGCTGGATGAACTGGCAGCCCGGCGCAAGCATGTTGCCGACGCGATCGGCGCGAAAGCAATGCTGGTGCTTTTCAGCACTGAGCCGCGTGTCTACACGAACGACGTCGATTTTCCTTTCCGCCAGGAGAACGATCTCTACTATCTGACGAACCTGAACCAAAAGGGCTCCACGTTGGTTTTGAGTCCCGGAAATACCTTAACGCCCGAGATTCTTTTTCTGCCTCGTCGCAGTCCGGCGCGCGAATTGTGGAACGGACGAATGTACAGTCCGCGAGAGGCCGCCGAGCTCTCGGGTATCAAGGAAATCTGGGAGTCAAGCGAGTTCGATGGATTCATGAAAGCAGTTCGCTCCCACGAAGCCTTCCGGCCGAGGCCTGAGAATGTTTTCATCTCGTCAACACAGGTAGGAACGTCAGGCTTTGATTCTCTGTTCACGGCCGCGGCTGAGAATCACGCTTCGCTCTACCTCCTTAATTTCATTGCGAATGGCGAGAGTCGAGAATATCGGCAGGAGCAACGCTTCGCCGCCGCCTGGCCAAAAGAGGCGGGCTTCACCATCCAGAATGTGGAGTCGATCTTTGCGCAGATGCGTCTACGAAAGTCGCCGATGGAGCTCGAGATCATGCAGCACGCGATCGACATCAGCATCGAAGCGCACGAGCGCGCGCAAGCCTTTGCGTCGCAGGCCAAGTGGGAATACGAAGTTGACGCGCAGGTCGCTTACACATTCAAGCTGCGCAACGCCGACAACTGGGGCTATCCGGACATTGTCGGTTGCGGGCCGAACGCGACGACGCTTCATTATGAAGAATCGCAGGGACCGGTGAAAACGGGCCAACTGATGTTGATGGACGTGGGCGCTGAGTACGGCCACTACTCGGCTGATGTGACGCGCACGTTTCCAGTCAGCGGCAAGTTCAGCAAAGAACAAGCCGAGATTTACCAGATCGTTTACGACGCGCAGGAAGCCGCCGCGAAAGCGATTCACCCGGGCGCGACGCTGTCGCAAGTTCATAACGCCGCGCTGGCGGTAATCAAAGATGGTTTGTTGCGGCTTGGCCTGATCACGGACGTAAATTCGCAGCAATATCGCACCTGGTTCATGCACGGCACGTCGCATTGGCTGGGCATGAACGTGCACGACGTGGGCGGCGGCGCGTCGTTCGAACCCGGCATGGTCTTTACGAATGAACCGGGCATATACATTCGCCCGGATGCGCTGGACAATTTGCCAAAGACGTCGGAGACCGAAAAGTTCATCGCGGCGGTGAGACCGGCTTTTGAAAAGTATCGGGGGATCGGCGTGCGCATCGAAGACGACATGCAAGTTACCCCTGAAGGCTGCAAGTGGATGACCGGCGCGCTGCCGCGCAGCATTGCGGACATCGAAGCATTTATCGCAAAGGCGCGGCATTGAAGGCAGCATGAGACTTCCTGTTATTCAGGGGACTATCCGCAGGCGCATCCTCGCGAACTTTCGCGTCGACCCTGAAACAATGCAACGGGAGATACCCGCTCGTTTCCAGCCAAAACTGCAAACCGGTTTTGCTGTAGCGGGCATTTGTCTAATCCGTCTGGAGCATATCCGGCCCCGATCTCTGCCTGAGATAATTGGTCTGAACAGCGAGAATGCCGCGCACCGGGTGGCAGTAACGTGGGACGAAGGCGGCTCAACTCGCGAAGGAGTATTCATCTCGCGCCGCGACACGGGCTCACAGATTGCCCACTTGGCGGGTGGACGTATCTTTCCTGGCGAGCACCATCACGCTTCCTTTGCGGTGACAGAATCTGAGTCTGAAATAAGTTTGGCAATGAAATCGGACGATGCCAAAGTAAACCTGGAGATTGCGGGCACGATTGTCCGCGAGCTTCCTGCTACTTCGATCTTCTCGTCCTTAGCGAACGCATCGTCATTCTTTGAAGGCGGCTCACTCGGTTATTCGGTGACCAGCGATCCGGGGCG
>DATGVD010000652.1:0-3014 GCA_035300785.1 Pyrinomonadaceae bacterium
GCGAGCGGATCCTTGCTGATTGGCGACGCTCGCCAAAGCCGCTGACGTGTCGCCGGAAAAAGCGGAAAGGGGCGACGCGAACAGACCGACGCCGCGGCCGCTGGTCATATCAAGAAAGGCCGTGGCCTCTACGCTGGACCGATTATCCAGCACGCGTTCAACTCCGAATTCCAAACGGCGACTGCGGCCCATCACCGCGCGACCGCCCACGAAGGCGACCGGCTGCGCCTGCAATCGCTTGAAAATCACATCGCCTTCTTCGAAACTCGCTGAGCTTTGTTGCTCGGTCTCATTGCCGCCCGGCGCGTAGGCGGCTTTCACGCGCGTGCGCGCGTTCCGGTCAAACTGAATTCCCAGACGCGGACTAATCGAAGCGCCATTGCCGGCGCCCAAAAAGCGGGAATAATCGACTCCTATAACGACCACGACGCCGTCTCGGACAATCCATTCGTCGATCGCCCGCACGGACATTTGCCCGAGCGCTCGTTTCGCGTCCGCCTTCCCGCCGTTAGCGGCGAACGCTTGAAACCGCGCGGCACCGGCACTGAGATCGATCCGATGACGATTGTTTGCTTGCCACCGGGCGGTAGTCTCAAAGCGCTGCGGCGCGGTCGCGCCGATGCCGGTTTGTCCGGCGAAGATCAGATCGATGCGTTCGGACGCGGGCAACGCGACGGCGAAGTTCACACCTTCGTAACCGGGCGCGAAACTGTTGCCGGGATCGTCAAAGTATGTTTCGAACACGCCCTGCGCGAGTATCCGGCCGTTTCGATCGGTGCGCGGCGAGTCGCTGGTTTCGGCGCTGTCGCTCGCGGCCTGGTCGGCCGCGTTCACGGCGGCGATTGTCGAATCGTTGCCTTCGTTAGCCTGAAAGATCGAACGGCGGCTTTGCGTCGCTCGCAGCGTCCACTTCACGTTGTCGCGATCAGGGCGCTGCTCGACCAGCGTCCGGCCCGATCCGACAGGTTCAAGATTGAAGCGATAAGCGATCTCTGCAGAAGGACTAACTTGAACTGACGAGAAAAGAACTTCACTGAACCCGGAGGCAATTGCCTTGAGCGAGTAACGGCCGGCGGGGATCTTTGCCGAGAAACTACCGTCCGCCGCGGAGTAGGTTTGTTTGACGATCTGGTTCGCGCCCTCGCGAATCATCTGAATAACGGCGCCGGCCAACGGCAGACCTTTGTTGTCGCGCACTGTGCCGGTGATTGTTGCCAGACCGCGCGTGCCTTTGCCAAAGCTCGGGGTCACGCTCGTGAGCAACATCGCGAGCACGATTAGGGCGGTACTGAATCGGAAGATTCTTTTCATCGCGGCCAGACCTCCGGGCAAGACCTCGCGCGAATTCGCGAGCGGCGCACAAGAACGAAACCGGCTGATCGATGTCACGTTCGTTGGATTCCCGAGCTCTACGTCCTTCAGATGCCTTTGCGCTCAATGGGATGCCCGATGCGGCAAACCCGATTCTCTCCGCTTGGGCGAGGGGGACCTGCACCCGCTTGAATGCCGTAATTCTCAGCCACGCGCGGGACTTGTGTCAAGCTGGTTTGCCCCCGGGCGCCGTTCCGCGATTCTTTCTTAGAGCGGCCTCAGACAGCGATTTTGCTGCATCTTTCGCCCGTGTTACGATGGATGGTCCACGAGCAAGCCCTCGAAGTTTCCTACTGAATGCCGATGATCGATCAAGTTCAAAGCACCCGCCTCGCAAATGGTCTGACAATTTTGAGCGAGCACATGCCCGGGCTGCGATCTATCAGCTTCGGGATTTGGGTGCGGCGCGGCTCGCGCCATGAATCGCCGGCGCTTAACGGCATTTGCCACTTCATCGAGCACGCCGTCTTCAAGGGCTCCGGGCGGCGCACCGCCAAACAAATTGCGACTGAATCAGATCGACTGGGCGGGCATCTGGACGCCTACACGGCCCATGAAATCACCGGTTTTGCGCTGAAAGTCGTCGACACTGCGCTCCCACAGGCGTTCGATCTGCTTACCGACCTGGTCGCCAATCCGCGCTTTGCCGCGGACGATCTGGAGCGCGAGCAAAAAGTGATCATCGAAGAAATGAAGATGATCGAGGACACGCCGGACGAACTCTTGACCGAACTTTTCAACGCGGCTTACTTTCCCGATCATTCTCTGGGCCGGCCGATCGAAGGCACTGAGGAGACCGTCTCTTCGTTCGATCGCGAAACCACCGCGGGCTTTCATTCACGGCACTACGCGCCGCGCAACCTGGTAATTGCCGCTGCGGGCAACATCGTGCACGACGATTTGACCGCGATGGCCGTCAAAGCCTTTGGCGACGGCGGCGGACAGACCGAAGCTGGGACTTCAGTTTCGTCCGCGCCGGTGACCGCCGCGCCAATTCTGATCGAGCGCAAGGGGGATCTCGAACAAGCGCATTTGATCATCGCTGCGCCGTGGCCCTCGGCTCTCAGCGACGATCGCTACGCGGCAAGCATGCTGGGAACGATTGTCGGCGGCGGCACGTCCAGCCGCTTGTGGCAATCGGTTCGCGAAGAACGCGGGCTGGCTTATTCGATCGGCGCCGGCGGCAACACGTTCACCGATGTCGGCATGTTTACGATTTATGCGGGCGCCTCGCCGGCAAACATCGATCAGGTTCTAGATCTTTCTTTGCAGGAGCTGCGCAAAGTTGTGCGCGAACCAGTGACTGAAGAAGAGCTGGTGCTGGCGAAAGAGCAGGCAGTTTCGTCTGTGCTGCTGAGTTTGGAATCGTCCGGCGCGCGCGCCGGCACGCTGGCGCGCCAGGAAATAATTCACGGGCGGCGCTTTTCACCGGAAGAAATCATCAAACGCGTTGAAGCAGTTACCCGGGAAGACGTCCAACGCATCGCCCGGGAATGCTTTACCACGCCGACGCTGTCGCTGGGCGCGCTGGGTAACTTGAACGGGTTCGCCGTCGATCGTTCGCGGCTGGAAATCTAAGGAGTTGATCAACCACGAAGACACGAAGAACACAAAGAATAAAAAGGAGAGAAAGTTGTGTTTCC
>DATGVD010000653.1:0-3161 GCA_035300785.1 Pyrinomonadaceae bacterium
AAGAACTGGCAGAAGGTCAAAAGACCGGCGACTACATCGTTGATGAGAAGAACCATTCCGCCGTGCTGACGGAAGATGGCGTGGACAAAGCTGAAAAGCTCTTGGGCGTTGGCAATCTTTACGATCCTGGCAACATGGAGCTGCTGCACTGTGTCGAGCAGGCCTTGAAGGCGCACACGCTTTACCGTCTGGATCATCAATACGTAGTGCAGAACGGCGAAGTGATCATCGTCGATGATTTCACCGGGCGTTTGATGAAGGGCCGGCGCTGGTCTGACGGACTGCATCAGGCCGTCGAAGCGAAGGAACAAGTAAAGATCGAGCGGGAGAATCAGACGCTGGCGACGATTACTCTGCAAAACTATTTCCGGCTCTACCAGAAACTTTCCGGCATGACCGGCACGGCGGAAACGGAAGCCGGCGAGTTCCATTCAACTTACAAACTGGAAGTCATCGTGATCCCGACGCACATGCCGATGGTGCGTAGGGACAATCCCGACGTGATCTATCGCACGCTGCCAGAGAAGTGGGACGCCGTCGTCGAAGAGATCCAGGAGCGTTACGAACAGGGCCAACCGGTGCTGGTGGGCACGGTTTCGGTGGAGAACTCGGAATTGATCGCGCGCCGCCTGGTGCGGGTGGGCGTACCGCACAACGTGCTCAACGCGAAGCATCACGAACGCGAAGCCGAGATCGTCGCGCAGGCTGGACGCAAGGGCGCGATCACGATCGCGACGAACATGGCGGGCCGCGGTACGGACATTTTGCTGGGCGGCAATCCCGATTTCATGGCTCGCGAGTTTTTGAAAGAGCAGGAAATCGATCCGGACGAAGCGACCGACGATCAGTGGAAAGAAGTATTCGCGCGCGCGAAGAGCATCGTCGAATCGGAACACAAAGAAGTCGTCGAGTGCGGCGGTCTGCACATCCTCGGCACTGAACGGCACGAGTCGCGGCGCATCGACAACCAGTTGCGCGGGCGCTCCGGCCGCCAGGGCGATCCGGGATCGTCGCGCTTCTTTCTTTCGCTCGAAGACGATCTGATGCGCATCTTCGCCGGCGACAAAGTGAAGGCGTTGATGCAGCGCCTCGGGATGGAGCAAGGTGTCGCGATCGAATCCAAGATGGTTTCCAAGCGCATCGCGGCCGCGCAGAAGTCGGTCGAAGGCCGCAACTTTGAAACGCGCAAGCACCTGCTCGAATACGACGACGTGATGAACAAGCAGCGCGAGACCATCTATGGTCTGCGCCGCCAGTTGATGGAAGAGCCCGATCAGCGCGAGTACCTGGTGGGTGAAACCGGAGTCGCGCGCGATCTGCTCGCGGACCTTACGAAGCAATACCTCAATCCGGATCTTTCGCCCGATGATTGGGACGTCGAGAATTACAAAGTTCAGATTCATTCGATCTATGGAATTCATTGCGACGCTGAAGGGATCGACTTCCGCGACTCCACTTCCGCGGAAATCGATGAAACGCTCTGGGAGAAATTGAAGGTCAGGTACGCGGACAAGGAAAAGCAGATCGGCGCCGAAGCGATGCGCACCTATGAGCGCATCATCATGCTCAATATCATCGATGCCCAGTGGAAGGATCACCTTTTGGCGCTCGATCACTTAAAGCAGGGCATCGGTCTGGTTGGTTACGGCCAGAAGGATCCGCTGGTCGAGTACAAGAAAGAAAGCTTTGATATGTTTCAGGCGATGCTCGACCGCATCGATACCTTCACGATCCGTTCACTCTTCAATCTGCAAATCGTCGAAGAGCAGCCACCGGAAGTACTGCGGCAAAAACGAGGCCCGCGTCGTCCGCTCACTTTCACCGGTCCTAATCAAGGCGCCGCCCCAGCCGGCGAAGAAGCCGGCAAAACAAAGACCATTGTCCGCAGCGAGCCTAAGGTTGGCCGCAACGATCCGTGTCCCTGCGGTTCGGGGAAGAAATATAAGAAGTGCCACGGCGCGGCCTGAGTCACCGCAGCAGGAGTTTTGTTTTTGAGGAGGGATCTCAAAATGGATCGTTCTCCCAACTCGATCACCCGGCGTTTCAGTGTCGCGCTACTTCTGTCGCTCATCCTTCTGACCCCGTCCACCAGAGCGTCCGCACAGCAGCCCTCGAGCAAACCTTTAGAGGATGGCGAACGCGGCATTCAACTCTATCAACAGGGTGATGCGAAAGGCGCCATCGAACTCCTGCGCCAGGCCGTTAAGCGTCGCAGAGATGACTTAAGTGCGTGGCACTATCTTGGACTTTCGCTTGAGCAGGCAGGAAAGAGGGATGACGCGCGCAAGGCTCACGAGAAAGCGGCAAAGCTCGGAGATGATCTCCTGGCCAGCCGATTGGAGGGCACAAGCGGAGGTAATGAAATCGGCCGGTCTCTTTTACCAATTCGCTCGAAGCTGGTCGAAGCGGCTGAGAGCGCCGACAAATACGTGGCCTTGAGTGGGAAATTATCTAGGGCTAAGGCTGAAGAGTGGGCCATTCGAGCCGAGTCTTTGCGTGGATATGCCGACATCATTGATTCAGACGGAAGTGTCCGAGTCTACTCCGGCAAAGAGGTCTCCACGAAAGCGCGTATCCTGAGCAAACCTGAGCCGAGATATACCGAGGAAGCACGAAAAAATCAGGTGACGGGGACTATTGTACTTCGCGCGATCTTTGCAGGAAATGGCCGGGTCGTCGGAATTCGAGCGCTCTCTCATTTGCCTGACGGCTTGACCGAAAGCGCAATTAGAGCTGCTCGAGCAATCAGGTTCATTCCCGCCACTAAAGACGGCCATCCGGTTTCGATGTGGATGCAACTCGAATACAACTTCAATCTGTATTAGTCCAAACAGGATTCTCTCACTCCAGTTTACATTTAGGCTAAACTGTCTGCGGTGAGCACCGAAGTCACATCAACCCATCCCGTCGTCCAATCGATCATTTCCGGCAAAGTTCCGCCGGCGGCGCGTCTGGCGGCGGCGCGCGGATTGTTGCCGCTGCCCCAGGCTGACCTGCTGGAAGCGCTCGTTCATCTAAGCACCGACGCCGATGCGCAAGTTGCCCAGGCAGCGCAGGCAACCCTCCACGCGCAGCAACCGAACGATCTGTTGAGCGTGGCCACCGCGGAAAACGTGGCGCCGGCAGTCCTGGGTTACTTCTGTTCGCGGCCCGACCTCGGC
>DATGVD010000654.1:0-3540 GCA_035300785.1 Pyrinomonadaceae bacterium
ACGGCCACCCGACGGGAAGGCACGAGCATTGCGGCGACTAGTCGCCCCGGTCCAAAGCGCTGACAAGTCAGCGCACTCCAAAACAACCGACGGCTTTGGCACGCAACGCGCAAGCAAAACGCCCGGAAAAGTATTAAACTCTGGGGAGTTCAAGATGGAAACCAAGAGCTTGCGTCTGTTGATTGTCGATGATGAAGAAGCCGCGCGCTATGGCATGCGCCGCGCCCTGGAGGCGTTTGGTTGCGAGATTGCAGAGGCTGACAGCGCGGAGAAAGCGCGCGCCCTGACGAGCGATTCGAAGTTTGATCTGCTTTTGCTCGACGTGAATCTGCCCGGCATCAGCGGGCTGGATTTTCTGAAAGAGTTACAGAGCGATCCGTCGCACTCGCCGCTGGTGATTATCATCACGGCGCACGGCTCTGAGCGCGTCGCGGTCTCGGCGGTCAAGGGCGGCGCCTACGACTATCTCTCAAAACCTTTCGAGCTGGACGATCTCCGCCTGGTGGTCAAGAACGCTTTCGAAACCATCCAGCTGCGGCGCGAGAATCGTTCGCTCCGTCGTCGCATTGAGATCGAGACTTCGCAACGCGGCGCGTTGCTCGGTAGTTCCGCGGCGATGCAGAACGTGCGCGCGATGATCGAAAAGGTCGCCGACACCGATGCGACAGTGCTGGTACGCGGCGAGTCGGGAACCGGCAAAGAGTTGGTGGCCCGGGAACTTCACGAGCGCAGCGCGGCGCGAAGCGGCGGAGCTTTCGTGGCCGTCAACTGCGCGGCGCTGCCGACCGAATTGATCGAGTCAGAGCTTTTCGGCCACGAAAAGGGCGCATTTACGGGCGCCGCCGCGCGACGACAGGGAAAATTCGAACAGGCCAATGGCGGCACGTTGTTCCTTGATGAGATTGGCGACATGAGCGCGAACGTGCAGGCGAAACTCCTGCGGGCGCTGGAAGAACGACGGATTGAGCGCCTCGGCGGCAACGATTCTATTCCGGTTGACGTGCGCATCATCAGCGCGACGCATCGGGCGCTCGAAGAAGAAATCACAGCGGGAAACTTTCGCGCGGATCTTTTCTACCGCTTGCGCGTCGTGACGATTGACATCGCGCCGCTACGCGAACGGCGCGAAGACATTCCATTCCTGGCAGAAACATTTGCGTGCGAGGCTTGCGAACGTCACGGGTTGCCGGAGCGACGGCTGAGCCGTGATGCTTTGCGAAAGCTGATGGAATACGAATGGCCGGGCAACGTGCGCGAACTGAAGAACGCGATCGAGCGCGCCGCGATCATGTCTGAGGGCGAAGAGTTGAGCGTGAGCGACCTGGAACACTCGCGGCCCGGGAAGACGACCGCTGGCGAAATAGAAGCCGCCGCGAATGGGAATCTGTCCGTGCCCTATACTTCCGATTTTCGCGACGACCGGCGCGAGTTCGAGCGACGCTACATCGCCCGGTGTCTGGAAGAATCGGGCGGCAACGTCACCCGCGCCGCGTCGATCCTGGGCATGCATCGACAGTCGCTTCAGCACAAGCTGAGAGAGCTGGGACTCGGCCGGCGGTATGTCGCTGTGACTACAGGAACGCAGGATAAATCGGACACGTGAAAGGAAAAGACCTATAACCGCAGAGGACGCAAAGGATGACGCAGAGGAACGCAGAGGAGTTTTCCTCTCCGACCTCTGCGGAAACCTCTGCGGCCTCTGCGGTTAATTCTGAATGAATTGTCACTTCGCTTTGACGACTCTTGGAACTGGTAGGTTGACCAAATGAAAGCACGTATCGACGCGATCATTCAGCGCGAACAGGCTGAGTATCTTGAGAACCTCCATCCGGCGAACACTGGTCTGTTTGCCGAGATCGAAAGCTACGCCGCCGAGCATCGCGTGCCGATCGCTGATCGCGAAGTAGCTCTGTTCCTTGAAATCACGGCGCGGGCGATCGAAGCGCGGCGCGTACTGGAATGCGGGATGGCGATTGGCTATTCGGTGATCCATCTCGCGCGCGGGATGGCGGAAGATGGGCTCGTTATCACCATCGATCCCAGCGACGACATGATTAAGGTGGCGGAAGGCTATCTCTCGCGCGCCGGCGTGCGCGAGCGGGTACGAATCGAAAAGGGATACGCGCTCGAAGTCATCCCGCACCTCAACGAAGCATTCGATCTCGTTTTCATCGACGCGGTGAAAGAAGAGTATCGCGGCTATCTCGATCTGGCTTTGCCGAAGCTGCGCAAAGGCGGCGTCGTGATCGTCGACAATCTTTTGTGGGGTGGCCAGGTGGCCGGCGAAATTCGCTCGCCGGATCAGAAAGCATCTACGGAAGCGCTGCGCGAATTCAATCAATACTTCGTCAATCATCCGCAATTGCGCGCGGAAGTCCTGCCGGTGGGTGATGGGTTGGGCTATGGAGTGAAGATCTAGCAGGTTGAAGGAAGTTGAAGGAAAACGTGAAATAGGCCACAGAGGCACAGAGCCACAGAGAGAAGGCGATCAAGATTGATCAGCAATGGTAATAGATTTGATCTCGCTTTTGTTTCAGCCTTCTCTGTGTCTCCGTGTCTCTGTGGCTGGCTAGTTCTTCACATTCCGCGCCTGACGGCGCTTTTGAACCGGTGACCATTCCTCAGACAACTGAATCTCTTCCCCGAATCGCTGAAACGATCGCGCGCGGCGGCATCATCGCCTTTCGCACCGACACGTTCTACGGCCTGGGCGCGAACCCGCTCAATCGCAGCGCGGTCCAGAGAATCAAACAACTGAAGGGCAGGGAAGCGACCAAACCGATTCTGGTCGTCGTCAGCGACATCGATCAGATCGAGCGCTTCATCTCTGTGCGTTCACGCGCATTCGAAGCTCTGGCGGCACGGTTCTGGCCGGGCGCGTTGACTCTGATCGGCCAGGCCTCGCCGCAAGTTCCAGATGAGGTCACAGCAGACACAGGAACGATTGGCGTGCGCTTGCCCGACGATGATAAGGTGCGCGCGTTGGCGAGAGCCTGTGGTGGCGCGTTGACGGCGACGAGCGCCAATCCCTCCGGCGCGGAGCCGGCGCGGACCGCGGAAGAAGTTGCCAGCTATTTCGCCGCGGCCGTTGATTTGATTGTTGACGGCGGCCAAGCGCGAATAGATCGTCCTTCAACTGTTGTCGATGCCGCAGGCCCCGACCCGAAGTTGATTCGCGAAGGCGCGATTGAATGGTCAGAGATCCAGAAAGCGCTTTGATTAATGTTCCTCTCCCTTTGGGAGAGGTTAGGTGAGGGCGTTAGTACGGCGCCGATAATCCCTCACCCCCAGCCCTCTCCCAGAACGGAGAGGGAGTTGACCTGCTAACGCATGGGAACGATCGAACAGCGCAGACATCCGCGCGTCAACGTTGAGTTTTTCGCCGACTGGGGTTGGGGGCCCGAGTGTGAGTTCTACGACCGGGTTACCAGCTTGAGCGTTAGCGGCTGCTTCCTCAACACGAAGCGAGAGCTCAACGCGGGTCAGGAAATCTATATTAAGTGGACTGCCGAGGTCGCCGGCGCGATTAGTCTGAAAGGG
>DATGVD010000655.1:0-3742 GCA_035300785.1 Pyrinomonadaceae bacterium
CCGGAAGTTTGTCAGGTCGCCCGTTTTGAATTTCAGCAGCGTTTCGATTTCGAGGGTCTGAAGGGGCGTTTGCTGTCAAAGTCGTACGCGCCTGAGCCGGATCATCCGCACTACCAGCCAATGCTCCGCAAGCTCCGGGAGATTTTCGACGCTAACCAGAAAGACAGCAAGATCATCTTCCGCTACGAGACTGAGCTTTACTACGGACAGCTTTCAGCCAGATAGAATCCGGTTTGCCGGCGCGGCTATGCCCGCAATCATTGTCAGATCGCGCGTGTCGGTTGTACACTCTGGCTGCTTCCCCGGACCGATGAAGGAGAACTGATCGATGATTAAGAAAACCCTCAGCTTTGTCTTCCTGCTGGCTGCCGCGTCAATCGCCGTGGCGCAAACACCAATTCCATCGCCGACGCCCGCCAAAGCGCCGCCGGCCGCGCCGCACACCAATTTGAAGGTTGGCCAGGCGGCGCCGGACTTCACTTTGCCGAGCACGATCGTCGGTGCGGACGGCAGAGGCGTTCGCTACAAGCTTAGTGACTTCAAAGGCAAGAAGAACGTTGTGCTCGCCTTTTACGTTTTTGCTTTCACCGGTGGTTGAACGAAGGAAATGAAGGCGTATCAGGCTGATATCGCCAAATTCGATTCGATGGACACCCAGGTCTTCGGCTTAAGCGTTGACAGCCCTTTTGCCAACAGGGAATTTGCCAAACAGATCGGCGTCACGTTCCCGCTGCTGAGCGACATCAAACATAGCGTGGTGAAGGACTATGGCATCTTCAATGAAGACGGAGGCTACGGCAATCGCGCGACTTTTGTGATCGACAAAGACGGGATTATTCAACACATCGACGAAGGGAACGTCGCCATCGATCCAACCGCCGCCGAGGACACCTGCAACATCCTTTCGCACAAGAAGACGACGCCGTAGGAGTCCCTTCTAAAGTGTGCTGCGCGGAAATGATTAAAGTTTCTCGGCATACTGTTTATGCGCCAGCGCGCTCGGGTGAGTGTCGTAAGGGAGATTGTTATTCTCCCTGATATTCAAATCGGCCCGGATGCTTCTTGACCTAATCCCTTCGCGCTGACACTATCAGAGCATGTCAGAAGTGTATTAGAATCGCGGCTAGTCGTGCTTCTGTCCGGTCTTAAAGGCTTTCTCAATCGCCGCGCGCAGACTGTCGGCGCCCAGCTCGGTGAGCAACACGCCGTTGATGAAGATTGTCGGAGTCCCTTCGATGCCGTACATCTCGCCGTCTTCGATGTCGCGGCGAATGTCCGCGTCGTACTTGCCGCTTTCAAATTCCAGATCGAATCGTTTGCGGTCAAGCCCAATCTGCGTCGCGTACTTCTTTAGCGAATCGGCATCCAGGGTGCTCTGGTTCCGAAACAGGATATCGATGTACTCCCAAAACTTTCCCTGGGCGTTTGCGGCGCTGGCCGCCTGGGCCGCGCGGAAGGCGTTCGGATGCGCCACAGTCAGTGGAAAATCGCGAATTACAAAGCGCACGCGGTTGCCGTAAGATTTCAAAACGTCTTCCATAACCGGATACATCGCGCCACAGGCCGAACATTGAAAGTCAGTGAACTCGATGATCGTCACCGCCGAGTTTGCGTCTCCGCGCGCCGGGCCGTTGCTGGCGCTGACGTTTATGACGGGCGGCACGGGCTCTGGTAAAAGCATTCGCACCTTTGCTCCGGCGCGCAGTCTTTCAGAAAGCGCGGTCTCCAGTTTCTCCTGCTGCTGTTGCTGAAGATAGTTCGCAATGGCCGGGCGGGCGGAATTCAGGTCGCCGTTGATGCGCGTCTTGTTCTCGTTGTAGAAATTCGCGATGTCGGCTTCGGTCGGAGGTTTCAGCTTGTCCGTGACTTCCGCGCGCACAATCTCTTCCGGGCCAATTTTGCGTTTGTTCGCTTCGGCAATCAGCAGGAGATCGTTGATGCGCTGATCGACCGCGCCCTTTTGGATGGCATAAATCCGCGTTTGCAACTTGTACACGTAAGCTTTCATCCGCTGGTTAATCATGTCGACGCGGATGGGATCGCCGTTGACCGCGGCCAGCACTGTGCCGGGCGCGAGATTCGGCGCGTTCACGTCGGCGCGTTTGGCTACTGCGTTAGTCATCCGCAGGCGGTTAAGGTAAGACTCGTACAATTCCTGGCGGCGCTGGCTGCGCAAGTAATTGATCAATTCGGGCCGAACCTTCTCGAGATCTGCCGTGCCCAGTTGAGCCCGGTTCGCCTCGAAGGCCGCCTGGATCTCCTGCTCGGTGGGCGGCGTAATCTTCGCGTCGATTTCCGTTGCGACGATTTCATCGGATGACCTGGAACGCTTCCTCGCCTCGGCGGCAATCAGCAGCGAATTGATCCGCGCCTCCAGCGCGCGTTGGCGCGCTTCCTTGATCTCCTTCTCCGGATCGAGATAGAACGCGCGCAGATAGAGATCGGGATCGTTCGAAATCGCTGCGTTAATCTGATCGGCAACGTCCGACTGTGTGATGTTGGCGTCGTTGACGATGGCCAGCGTCGCTGGCGGCGGATCCGCGGGCTGCTGCGGTGGGCTGCTGACGGACGCAGGCGTCGGCGTGGGAGTAGGTTTGGGCCCGGCCACACCTGTGCGGCGGCGGGGCGTCTGCGCGACGGCTATCGCCGCGCAGGCAATCAGTGTCATTGAAATGATTAAGAGTCTGGTCCGATTCATAGCAGTCTTTCTAGTTATTAATTAGTCGGATTATTAACTTGGTTGTTGCCTTCGACAAGCTTTCTCACCGTCTCCAGCGTATCGATCTCGTCAACCGTCTTGTCCGGCCGCAGGCGTACGATGCGCGGAAAGCGCAAAGCGTAGCCGCCCTTGTGACGATTCGATGGCTGGATCCGGTCGAAAGTGACTTCGATTACGATGCGCGGCTCGACGACGCGCACGCGGCCGTGCGCAAATTCTGTCACCGTGTGGGCGCGAAACCATTCGGTCATCTCGGCGATCTCGGCGTCAGTCAATCCTGAGTATGCCTTGCCGATGTTCAGCAACTCGCCGTCCGTTTCCGAACGCCGCACCGCGAAAGTGTAGTCCGAAAGCACGTGGCGGCGCTTGCCGTGACCCACCTCGACCACGGTGACCACGACATCGAGCGTGGCCAGCGCTTTCTTCAGCTTCAGCCATTCACGCCCGCGCCGGCCGGGTTTGTAGCTTGACGCCGGGTCCTTGATCATCAGGCCTTCATTGCCACGCGCGCGGGCGGCGTCAAACTCTGCGTCGAGAGTTGTGACATCGCGGAAGCGTTTCGCCAGGGATAATCGCAAAGTGCCGGTCAGCGGGAATAATCGTTCAAGTTGTTCACGCCGCGCCTCCAGCCGATCGTTTATCAAAACTCGCTGGTTGGCGTACAAGAGATCGTAAGCCACGAATACCACCGGCGTTGATTTCAGGAGATCTTCGCTGACGGTTTTGCGGCCCAGACGCTTTTGTAAATCGCTGAAGGGCAAAATCTGTTCGCCGCGCGCGGTAATGATCTCGCCGTCAACTATTGCGTCGGTGGACAGCGCGCGCAGCGGCTCGATCAGCTCGGGAAAGCGCATCGAGATTTCGTCCAGCGTGCGCGAGTAAATCGCGACTCGCCCCTCCTGTACATGCGCCTGCGCGCGAATGCCGTCGAACTTATCTTCGACGAAAAATTCGCCCGGCATCGTGCGCGTGATGTCATTCAAGTCTGCGGCCGGCGTCGCCAGCATGAATTTCAGGGGGTGA
>DATGVD010000656.1:0-4244 GCA_035300785.1 Pyrinomonadaceae bacterium
CGTCACAACAAATTCGACTGGAGCAAGGATCTCGCAACCATCGACGCCGTCAAACTTCCCGAGGATGGAACCGCGGTAGAAAAGGCCGCGATTGCTTTCTTCAGCAAGCGCTGTTACGCGACCTTCTTGCCGGATGGAACGCCGGGAAGTTGCCCTTCTTCGAACAGCACTCCGCCCCAGAGTACCCTCAACACCCCGCCCACGGGTTTCATCCTCAACGGCTTGCCGCTGGGTCCACAACATGGCGCGCCGTTCGCCGATCCAGCTGTCGATGACAATGGGAACCCGGTGGGTTTGAAGCGCACTTACAAAGCCGCGGCCATTCAATTGAACGTGACCTTCAACAAGAAAGGCTGGCACTTTCCGCAGCAGCGCATCCTCACATTGTGGGACGATGTGCGGCCCACTCTGGCTTACACTCCCGGAGGCTCGACCGGCCGCGCGCCGGAGCCGCTGTTCTTCCGCGGCAACAGTGGCGATGTGATCGAGTACTGGCACACGAACCTTGTGCCTAACTATTATCTGGTTGACGATTTTCAGGTCCGCACTCCGACCGACATCATCGGCCAGCACATTCACCTGGTGAAGTTCGACGTGACCTCTTCCGACGGCGCCGGTAACGGTTTCAATTACGAGGACGGCACCTTCAGTCCGCAGGAAGTTCAGGAAGTAATCAAAGGCATCAACGCGGCGGGTGGTTTACTGGTGGATGGCCAGCCCCCGCAAGCGTTAACTCCCAAGCCCCCTCCCAAAGAGATTATCGACTGCGCAAATAATCCGGGCGATCCGCGCTGTACGCCGTGTCCTGATAACTGGACGGTGAACTCGCGTCCGCAGTGTCAGAGCTGGATGGGAGCGCAGACGACAATCCAACGTTGGTATCTGGATCCGCTGGTAGATGACTCAGGCGTGGACCGAACTCTGCGCACTGTTTTCACGCACGATCACTTTGGCCCGTCAACGCACCAGCAAGCGGGTCTCTACGCCGGTCTGGTAGTTGAGCCCAGGGGATCGATTTGGCAAAACTCTGAGAACGGTTCACTCATGGGCCAGCCAGCGAATCTGCCGCCGGTGCGTCCGGACGGAGGCCCAACCAGTTGGAAAGCGAACATCGTCACCAAAGACAATGCCAATAAGGACGTGAGCTACCGCGAATTCATGCTGGAGTTTCAGGATTTTCAGCTCGCTTACGCGATTGCTTCGACCGGCACGGTTACGCCTCCAATCACGCAACCGGATCCAAATCCTAACAAGGGTTGGATGGATCCGGCTTACGCCATCAACGGCCGTCCGTCACCGCAATTGATAAGCACCGGCGTCAAACCGCCGCCGGGAACTCAGTCAGTGAATTACCTCAACGAACCAATCGCCTGGCGCGTAGGAAAATTCGGCGACATGTCTTATGCCTATGATTCGTCGTTCAAACAGGCCAGCAATCTGCCGCCCAACGGCGATCCGATCACGCCCCTGCTACGTGCTTATCAAAACGACCGCGTACAGATTCGCGTGCTGGTTGGCGCGCATATGTTCGCGCACCAATTCAACCTGGAGGGACCAAGATGGTTCGCGGAACCATCATGGAAGAACTCCGGTTATCGCAGCGTGCAGGCGATGGGCCTCTCAGAACACTTCGAGCTCTTATTCAACGTGCCTTCGTCTTCGGGGCCGAATATTTCTCGCAAGTGTCCCGACTACACGTCGGACGGCAACTGCGTTGACTATCTCTACAGTCCCAGCCTGGATGACACCGGAGTCGCTAACGGCATGTGGGGAATCTTCCGCGCTTATGATCCAAACAAGTTGGCAAACAAGTTGCAGCCGCTGACCAGCAATCCGGTCAAGGCGAACAACAATGTGACTTACGCGACGTGTCCGGCGAACGCCCAGTCACGAACCTTCAACCTCACGGCGGTAACCGCACAGAAAGCGTTGTCGATTATCAGTCCAGTGCCGGGCTTGAATCCGCCGCAGGGGCAAATTCTCTTCAACAGCCGCGGCCAGACACTGCGCAGCAAAATTGGCGTGATGTACGTTCGCTCAGAGGATCTTGACGCTCAGGGAAGATTGAAAACCGGAACGCCGGTCGAGCCACTGATCCTGCGCGCAAATGCCGGCGATTGCGTTGAGGTCAATCTAACTAACAAGCTGGATCCGTCCTCGCTCGTGTACCAGCAAAACTTTTCCCTGGCGTCGCCGTTCGATGGCGTCAATCCCGGGAATCATCAGCCGGTCTTTCAGTCTCAGATGTCCAAATACGTGGGTCTGCATCCGCAACTGCTTTCTTACGATGCCGCAACCAGCGACGGCATCAACGTCGGCTGGAACAGCGACATGAAGAATCAGGCGATCCCGTTTGGCCAGACCATCAAGTACCAATGGTATGCCGGCAAGATCGACCGCGACGATACCGGAAACCCGACCTACACTCCGGTCGAGTTCGGTTCGCTCAATCTGTTTCCGTCCGATCCGGTTTACCAACACATAAATGGCCTGTTTGGGTCGGTGATTATTGAGCCTCTCGGCGCTAAGTGGGGGTGCGATGCAAAGAATGGCGCCGGTAGTTTGATCCCGGTCCCATGTGATCCGACTCCCGGTTTCGACCCCGCAACCGTCAAGGACTACACCCGCGCTTCAGCAACTGTGACGCCGCCGGATAGCCCAAACTTCCGCGAGTTCGCGCTGATGATCAGCGACGATTTCAGAATCTCGCAGGGCAACAGCAGCGCGGTGAACTATCGCACCGAGCCCAAGAGTTTTCGCTATGCGGGTAACCCCACAAAGGATTTCTCGTGCATGTTGTCGAACCAGTTGATTCAAACGGCGCAGAAGGATCCGCAAACGCCGATCTTGACCGCTGAAGTTGGCGACGCAGTGCGATTCCGCATGACGCACCCGTTCGGGACGGGCACATCGCAGGTCTTTACGGTGCATGGTCACGTCTGGCAGCGGAATCCGTACACCAAAGAGTCGCAGGTGATCGGCAACAACTCGCTCTCGCAATGGCTGGGCTCGCGCGACAATCACGGGGCGACGGATCACTTCGAACTGGTCGTGGACAAGGCGGGAGGCGAGGCCGGACAAGCCGGTGATTATCTCTACACCGTGTTCCTTCCCAACCAGGCGAGTCTGGGAGCATGGGGCATTTTCCGGGTCGGCCACAACAGCGGGCCGGCGCCGGCGATTACAGCGTGCAAGCCGCCGGTGCAACCTCAGGCGTTGCCGGTGGTGCCGAAGAAGGACGACCTGAAACGTTTCATCCGAGAGCCGGTTAAGGACACGAGCAAACCGTAGCACTCAACCTTTAGAATTCGAGGAGCAAAGTTATGGGAAAGGGAAAATCCAGTGGTCGAGGCGGCGTTAAGTACGGCGCAGGACGCGGCGGCGGTAAGTATAGCCCACCAAAGTATAGCCCCCCCAAGTACGGCGGCGGTCGTCCGAGCGGTGGCGGCAAGTATAGTCCGCAAGACACCGTCGCGATCATTCTGAAGCGAGAGACCGCGGTCGATCTTCTCAACGCGCTGATCATCGCGCTGGGAGTCGTGCCGAGTCCGTGGAAGAAAGGAAAAGGCAAGAAGAAAGACGGCGGCGGAAAGAAGTATCCCCCGAAGAAACCACCTTATCCCGGGAAGCCAACCGGCACAAAGACGTATGGCGGTAAACCGGCCGGCGGCAAGACGTATCGCGTCAAGCCAACGGGAACCAAGTCCTGGGGCGGTAAGCCGAAGCCTCCGGGCGGCGGCAAGTATGGCCGCGGCAAGTGAGCTAAGAATACCCGGAGCGGTGAACGGCCCAGCGCCGGCACCTCAGGTCGCGCTTGATTGTGATTCCCAGCAGCGAGCGAACGGTCGTCCGTTCCGGGCCGGGTCGTTTATTCTGAGACAATGAACAGTCCCGGAAGGTCCCAGCGCGTTTCCCCCAAAGACAATCTCCTCGATCTTCTGAAAGCCGAGTTCGCCGATGCGCGCGCCGCGCATCAATTATTCGCAGGCCTGCTCCAACATGAAACTTACGATCGCCGCTTTTGTCTGAGGCTCTTCGAAGTTGCAAACGAAGCGGGCAGCGCGACGTGGGAGATTCGGCGACTGGCAATCCTGATGCTCGAGCATCAGATCCTCAAACTTGATCCCGCCGACTCGAAAGAATTCGATTTTCTTTTTACTCAGTTGAATCTCAAACAGTCGCCCCGATCGAAAAGCCAGATCGCCGGCTCAGTGTTGAAGGAGGGCTACACGACAACTGAAGTG
>DATGVD010000657.1:0-4593 GCA_035300785.1 Pyrinomonadaceae bacterium
CCCCTGAATGCGAACTGTCTCAGCCGCTACCTGCCGGCAAATCAGACCGAAGACTTCTGTCTCCAGTTGCAGGATGCGTTCTTCGGCGCCGAGAATCTTGCCCTCCCATTCTTTCAACTGCGGCGTCGTATAGCGCTCAGCGTTCGCCAGCGTCTGCCGTCGTTCATAATCCGCGGGCACGCGCGCGGCGTTGGCTTTCGATACCTCGATGAAATAACCGAAGACGTTGTTGAAGCGAATGCGCAGAGAGCCGATGCCGCTGCGCGCGCGTTCTTCCGCTTCCAGATTGGCGATCGTTTGCTTCGCGTCGCGACTCACCGCGCGCAGTTCATCCAGTTCGGTTGAGTATCCGTCGCGAATCACTCCGCCCTCGACAACCTTCGCGGGCGGATCGTCTTCGATCGCCGCCGCAACGAGCGCGCGCACGTCGGCAAGTTCGTCTGCGGTTTCGTTCAGCACTTGCAGGAGCGATGACTGGGAATTGGCGAGCGTCTCGTGAATCAGAGGTACTTGATCCAGCGAGCGCCGCAGGGCAACCAGATCGCGCGGCGTGGCTGAGCCGAGATTCAAACGGCCGGTCAGCCTTTCCACATCGGCGACTTCTTTCAAGAGCGCGCGGAGTCGATCGCGCTTGATGTGCGACGCATGCAATTCGGCGACGGCTCCGTGTCGAGCTTCGACCTCGCCGCGCCGAATCGACGGCCGCAGGAGCCAGGCGCGCAACAGACGCGCACCCATTCCGGTTACGCTCTCGTCAATCACGTCAAGCAAAGACCGCGCGGCGCTGGCACCGCCCATGGACTCAACCAGTTCCAGGTTGCGCACCGTAACGCTATCGAGCACCAGGTGATCCTGAGGCTCGAAATAGATCAGGTCGCGAATGTGGGCCGCCGCCGCGCGCTGCGTCTCCTGCGCATAGCGCAGGCACGCGCCGGCCGCGCAGATGGCTTCGTCCTTTCCCGTTAATCCGTAACCGTCAAGAGAGTGCACGCCGAATTGCTTTAGCAGCAGTGACGCGCAATCGTCGATTTGCCAAAGCCAGTCGTCGATCGGTGTCAGAGTCGCGCCCCCAATTCCTTCTCCTGTTGGGAGAGGGTTAGGGTGAGGGCTTGCGGCAACAGAAGACAAAACAGTTTTTCTTTGTTCCTCTCCCGCTAAGCTTCGCTCCCTCACCCCAGCCCTCTCCCAGGGGGAGAGCGAGTCCGCTTTCTGTTCTCCGAACCCTGGCACCTGACTCCCGGCGGCTTCAAGCGGAAGCGGCGCCGTGCGGTGACGTGTTTGATCGAAACCTGCGCGCACCAGAGGAGCCAGCGCAGCCGGGAAGAGCAGTTCGCGCGGCGCATAAGACTCAATGTCGGCAGCGATGAGTGTCCAGGCCTCAGCGCCCCGCGCCTGTGTGGCGCGAAACTCTCCGGTGGAGATGTCGAGAAAGGCCGCGCCGGCAGTATCGCCATGCGCAGACAACGCCGCGAGATAGACGGACTCTCGCGGTTCAAGCAGTTGCGGATCGATGGGCGTGCCCGGCGTCACGACGCGCACGACTTCGCGGCGTACCAGCTTTTTCGTCCTGGAAGCGTCTTCGGTTTGCTCGCAGATCGCCACCCGATAGCCCTTGCGGACGAGTTTGGCTATGTAGTTTGCCGCGGAATGATGCGGCACGCCGCACATGGGAATGGCGTCCCCGCGCTCCTTATGCCGCGCCGTCAGAGTAATCTGCAATTCGCGCGCGCCGATGACCGCATCTTCGAAGAACAGCTCGTAAAAGTCGCCCAGGCGAAAGAAAAGCAGCGTCCCCGGATGCTGCTCTTTCAGTTCCCGGTACTGCCTGACCATTGGAGTAGTGTTCGTCGCCGTCATCAACGCGCTTGGGGGAGCTTCCAAAACCTCTGGATATATAGTTACCGCCGCCGCGAGCCCGCAAGCCTACATCGTAAGCGATAAGCGCCGCAACCATGGACGATGCAAGACCTGATGCAGTCGTTTCAGGAGAATCTTCTTGACAGGCCTGAACCCAAAGAATTAGTCTCTTGGCCCTAATCGAAGAGATTTGCGATGGGCCGGGTGCGCTGCGATCGAACGCATCAGGCGCTCCGTCGCCAGGGGAAGTAAGGTTTGACTTAAGCGTCTCACCGCCCTTCGACGAACTCCGCGAACAAACGAAATGCAGAGCAAGGGATCAATTTCAGCGGCCGTAGCTTCTGCGACCTACTCTTTCGACCAGAATCAAGAACAGGCGTTGGCGCTCGTGGCGTTGAGTCACACGGTGGTCGAGCACCAACTCTATTGCGCGATGCTGGCCGAGATTTCAAGTGTGGGCACGCGGGTCGCTTCGTTTACCATTCGCGGGTTGATGAATCTCACGGGCCTTGGCGGCTACAGTACTGTGCGGCGCGGACTGGCGGGTCTCGGCAACAAGCTCAGCATCGAGCGGCAGAAAGTAGCGGGCAACAATGGGAATCATCAGCCGCAAACAGTCTATCTGGTTTTTACGCCGGTAGAGATTCTCGAGCGCCGTCGCGCGGTTGGGCTGCCTGCTTACCCGAAGGGAGTGGAAAGCGAACACGGCGCTCATACGCTCGCACGCGCGATCAGGCGCGTCGTCGAGGTGGGAAATTTGAGCCGGCGTGAGGCGCAGGTGGCGCTGTGCTGCGCCGAAGGGTTAACGAATGCCGCGATCGGAACGCGCTTGCAGGTGAGCGAACAGACGGTGAAGTTTCATCTCCGCAATATCTTTGTAAAGTTTGGCGTGAAGCGCCGCGCGGAACTCGTGTCGCGCATGTTTCGTGACGGCAGTGGCACAGACTTTGGTCTGTGATGATCGGTAAAGAAGGACGACGACACAGACTGAAGTCGGTGTCACTTTGAAAACTGAGAGCCGCCTCGCGTTTGAGGTTTCCCTTCGGGGTCGCTGCGTGTGCTCCGCTAAAGCGAGGCAGCATGCATGAGGCGGGAGTGTGTTCAGAGTTCAACCTTTAGGTTGCTGGTTTGATAAGCAAGCTGAAGCTTGAACTCTGAACTAAAGAAATGCCCAAAAAGGAAAAGAAAAAGAAGCGGAAAACGGCTCTGATCATTTGCCGTGACGGGAAGGAATTCTGGACCACGCAGAAGCAATTCTGGCAGTGGGCCAGGGAAGGCGTGATCGTGAAGACTCAGGACGGACCGCTAACCGGTGAGTTTTTGCGCGAGTACGAAGAACTGATGGTGCTGGTCAGCAACACGGTGCTGAATCTGGCCCATCCCAACCATATGCGCGAGGCACTGCTTTCGCGGCGCATCGGCCTCGGCGGAAAGTAATAATCTCGATGAAGAACAATCGTCTCAATCTGGGTTGCGCTAACGCATTGCTGTTCGCCGTCTTGCTGACGGCCTCGCTGGCTCATGGGCAACCGGCATCACAGTCAACGTCGCAAACGGGCGATCGCTATCGCATCGGCCCGGGTGACGTTTTGGATATCCGCATCTTCAACCGGCCTCAGCTTTCGCGCGACGCGGTGCGCGTCGAAGGCAGCGGCATGATTCGCATGCCGCTCGTCGACGGCGAGATTCAGGCGGCTTGCAAGACCGAGGGCGAGCTGGCCCAGGACATCAAGACGCGTTATCTGAAGTTCTATCGCAATCCGCAGGTGGACGTCTTTATTAAGGAATACCACGCGCGCGAAGTTGCAGTGATTGGGGCCATTAACGAGCAGGGACGTTATCAGATGCAGCGGCGCCTGCGCCTGCTTGAGTTGCTAACTTATGCGAAAGGTCCGTCGGACAAAGCTGGGCAGACGATCAACATCGTCCGGGCCCCCAGATCCGGCCTCTGCGAAAACGGCGGGAACTCAGGCGACGAGGGCGGCAGCTTCATCAGCCTGCGGCTCAACGACACGATGCGCGGCGAAGAAAGGGCCAACCCTTACGTCGAACCCGGCGATATCGTAACGCTTCCGGAAGCCGATCAAGTTTATGTAGTCGGCAATGTCTATTCTCCAAAGACGCTGCCGCTGAAAGAGCCGCTGAGTATTTCGCGCGCGGTGGCCATGGCCGGCGGCCCTCTGCGCGATTCCAAGACGGACCATGTGCGCATTGTCCGGCGGCAGCCCGGGTCTTCGACTGCTTCTGAAATTTTCGTGGATCTGAACGCGATCAAGCGTAAGAACGCCGAGGACATCGCACTCCAGGCAAACGATATCGTCGAGGTGCCCGAGTCAACCGGCAAGAGCATGATGCGCAGCTTGCTGGGCGTAGTCGCGCCGGCGATGGGGCAACTTCCCGTGCGCGTGATTCCGTAAGAGTGAAGTTGAGGGTAGTGTCTTAGTTTGATGAGCGGTGTTCAGCGTACCGACTTTAGTCGGGTTTTTGTAAGGCGAGAAAGGACCCAACTAAAGTTGGTACTCTATCCGCCGTCAAATCCGGACACCACTAAATTGAGAGATTATTCAAAGGTGAGAAAATGAACGAAGCTACAAAACTGGCGAAGCGTGAGCCTGAGCCACAGGAATTGGAGAGCCGGGCCGAGCCTGGCGCATACCGCGCGCCCGTCTATGGATACGGCCTGGATTCCGCGGCCGAGGGTGAAGTGCACCTGCTCGATTATTGGCGCGCGGTGCG
>DATGVD010000658.1:0-3637 GCA_035300785.1 Pyrinomonadaceae bacterium
GAGGGCTTCGGCGGTTGCATCTACAGCAATTCGACTTTTTTTGGCTTAAGTGATTCGAGTGTCGCAAATTGCCAGGCAACGGGCAATGGCGGCGCAATCGACAACAACCTCGGCACTATGACGCTCACCAGAACCAGTGTCACTGGCAGCACCGCGATCCAGGGCGGAGGCATCCTCAATTTCGCGATGCTCAATATCGATAGCTCGACCATCAGTGGTAATACAGCGACACGACCTCCGAACGCGGGCAGCGCCCCGGCCGGCGGAGGAATATATAACCTCGGGAACCTGAGCTTCGCCAATTCAACCCTATCGAACAACAGCGCCCAATTTGGCGGTGGTCTTTATAACGTTCCAGGCACCTTAACCAACGGATATGCTGACATACATAATTCGACAATCAGCGGCAACACTGCCGTCAACACGGGAAACGGTGCAACGGCTGATGGCGGCGGGATTTATGCCGACGGAACCTACGCCGGTGGTCTGACCGCGACCATCGACGCGCACAGCATAACCATGTCCGGCAATACGGCGGTGAATTCCGGCGGCGGTCTTTTCATGCATCAGGACTCCGGCAACTTCGCGGTGTGTAACGTGAATAATGTGATCATCGCTGGAAACTCCGCGAGCACTGGGCCAGACATCTCCGGAGAAGTCATTTCCTACAGCCACAATTTGATCGGGAATACGAGCGGCAACAACTTTGCGGGCAATTCACCATCGCTCGCGGGAAATATTCTCAGTCCAGCGGGCGGAGCCCACTTGAAGTCGCTGGGAAATTATGGCGGGCCGACGCAAACCTTAGGGCTGATGGGGAATTCACCGGCGCTGAATGCCGGTGATCCAGGTTTCTTCTATCCTACCGACCAGCGTGGCTTCGCGCGTCCAGTTGGGCAGCCGGACATCGGTGCGTTTGAAGCTCAGAACCTTTGTCCAACGACAGACCAGGCAACTGACGCCACAGTCACGTGGTGCAGATCTGAGGCGTTCGACGTCACCTTCACGCCGATCAGCCCCTCGTCCGCGGGCACGGTGCCCAACGGCTACACGCTTTGCTCAACGTGTCCGGCTTATGACATCACGGCAAACGGAACTTATACGCCGCCAGTAACGATCTGTCTCGATGTGCCCGTGAGTGTTGACCAACAGACTTTTGCAGTGCTCAAGTTAATGCACGGAGAAAGTGGCCAACTCGTGAATCGAACAACCTACGCCTTTACCGATGTTAATGGGAAGCGTTGGGTTTGCGGCAGCGTCAACTCACTTTCACCATTCGCTCTGGCGCAAGGGACATCGCCGACAGCGGCGAACGGATCGATCAGCGGCCGAATTACAGATGCCAATGGCGTTCCGGTTAGCGGGGCCGCGATCATCCTCAGCGGCACTGAGTCGCGCGAAGCGATCACGGATGCAAGTGGAGCCTATGGTTTCGCGAATGTCGAGACGAATGGCTTCTACACCGTGACTCCTTCACGAGCGAACTATTCGTTCAGTCCGCCGAGTCGATCTTTCAGTCTGCTTGGCGTGCACACTGAAGCTTCATTTACTGCGACACCCAACGGCGATCACGTGAACGCGATTGACACGATCGAGTTCTTTGTGCGGCAGCAGTATCTCGATTTCCTCGGCCGCGAACCCGATCCGCCTGGGTTCAGCGGCTGGGTGAATACGATTCGCAACTGCGCGCCGAATGATCCGAGCTGTGACCGCGTGCATGTGTCTGAGATGTTCTTCCGCTCGGCAGAGTTCCAGCAGCGTGGTTACTTTGTCTATCGCTTCTACTCGACGGCGTTTGGACGCAAGCCCGATTATGCCGAGTTCACGCCCGATCTCGGGCGCGTGAGTGGCTTCCTGACTGACGAACAGTTGGAAACAGCAAAGGCGCAGTTCGCGAACGACTTCACGACGCGAGCAGCTTTCATCAATCAATACGGGACGCTCGGCAACTCGCTGTATGTCGATGCTCTGTCGCAAACGGCGGGCGTGACGCTATCGAACCGCCAAGCTTTGATCGATTCGCTTAATGCCGGGACGATGACGCGTGCGCAAGCTCTGAGACAGATTTCGGAGAGTGGCGAGGTGTACGCGAAGTACTACAACCAGGCATTTGTGGTGATGGAGTACTTCGGATACCTCAGACGCGACCCGGATGCGCTGTACTTGAACTGGATACAGGTGCTGGATGCAAATCCAATGGACTCTCGGCACATGGTCGAAGGGTTTGTGGACGCGACCGAGTATCGCAATCGATTCGCGCAGTGAACGCGCGGGGCTTTTGTAGTATTATTGCTTTCCGCAAATTTCAGCCGGAAAAGAACGCAAATGTTTGGAGCCAGCATAGGACGGGCCGGCCAGCGAATCATTGACGCAATGGTGCGTTGGCTCGCGCGCGGGCACATCAGTCCGAACTTGCTGACGTTTATTGGCGTAGCTATTAATGTCGGCTCGGGAATGTTGTTCGGCTTTGGCAGGTTTTTCTGGGCCGGCATCGTTCTGATCGTCGCCAATCTTTTTGACATGCTCGACGGGCAGGTGGCGCGTCTGTCAGGTCGAGTGACTCGCTATGGCGGGTTTCTGGATTCATCGCTCGACCGCCTTTCGGACATGGTAGTGTTCGTCGGCTTGATGGTTTTCTACGCGCGCGACACTGAGTTTCACTCGACGCTCAACGTGTTTCTGGCCGGCGCGGGGATGATGGGTTCGGTGATGATCAGCTATGCGAGCGCGCGCGCCGAGAGTTTGATTCCGAAATGCGACGTCGGTTTTTTGCGAAGGCCTGAGCGAGTCGTGCTTTTCATTATCGGCGCGCTCTCGACGCGGCCCGGTTCGCATAACTTTTTTGCCAATCGCATGCCCGCGGTGCTTTGGGTTCTGGCCGTCGGTTCTTACTGGACGTTCGCGCATCGGATGTATCACACGTGGTGGGAGCTCAACCGGAGCCAAACCAACGAAGTGCCAGAGGTCCCAACCCAGACGGCGCCGCCCCCGGAAATCGGCCGGGAACCCACGCTGGCGCACAAGATCAGCTAGGTTTCCCGAGGCTTTGAATTTCGAAAGGATTTATTGACCAGCAACTCTTGACGAAAGGGCCGTCTGAGTTCTAACTTAGTCCTCGCATTTCCGATCTCCAGAGGTAACTGAATCTTGATCATCTGCCCCTCTTGCGGTGCGAATTTTGAAGGCGATCTGTGCGTCGGCTGTCCGTCGTGCGGCGCTCGCGCCGTCGGTCCGCCGCTGGCAAAGGCCGAGCATGAGCTGCGTTCTTATGGCCGCGCTCTGGGCGCCGCCGCGAGCGGCGTGTTGATGTTCGCCGCCTTTGTCGGTTCCGCTGTCGTTGCCCTGGTTCAGTACAAGGCGAGTTTCTGGTCGATCTTGCTTTCTTCAGAAAAGATCGTTTCCGCCGGTGAAGTCGCGGCCTGGCGCTTGAAGTGGATGGTGGTTCCCGCGGCGATTGTCGCTCTCTGGAGCGGCCGGCTCTTGATCCGAAGTATCGAAAACTCTTCCACCCGCTTCGGTGGATTGCGTTTGGCTCGCGCAGGTTTTTTGGTGTCGGCCACAGTGACGGTGCTGATCGCGACGCTTATCGGAGTTACGATTCCGAGGAGACTGGAGCGGCGTCAATGGAGCATTGACG